>JAOUOK010000181.1 GCA_029880425.1 Gammaproteobacteria bacterium | reverse complement strand
CATTACTTACTATATGATTCGCTGAATATTTCAGAGTAATTAATCCAAGTATGAGATTCGCGCTAGTTTCCTGCTTAGCAACACTTTAACGAATGGTTTAAAAGTTTCGTGAGTTAATCAATAACTCGCTGTAAGTATGTGAAGTTTTTAAAAGTCTTGATAAAGCAAGAGGCTGTGTAAAGTTATAATTGTTATTATTTAATGGAAGGTGGCGCCCCCGACACGATTTGAACGTGTGACTTCACCCTTAGGAGGGGTGCGCTCTATCCAGCTGAGCTACGGGGGCATTTGATAATGTGCTAAATGTTATATAACTTGCTTACATTTTTATAGCTATAATTTCACCTCTTAGCTCAGCTGTATCCAGCTGCACCCTCTGAATCTATATATTTGAGGGATATTATAAGCTACGGGGGCGGCTGGGTGTATCTTATCAGAATTGTATAACGGTTTTACAGCGTTTAGATATTTTCTGAGCGAAAAATGAACTGTTGAATTGATTTTTCTATGACAGGTCTATGTTGTTGTATTTGTAACCCTATATCGATATTCGCGTAGTTATTTTTAACCCTGGTATTTTGAATTTTGGCGGAGATTGAGAAGCCTTTTTGATTAGGCAACTCGATGTAAATATCATCAATCACCTTGTTTACCTGGAATACAGAGGCAAGCGAATAGGGTAGTCGCAAACATAGCCCGTTTAATGAAATATTTATTAAATGGCAGGATATGCGTTTTGTCGATGACAAATATATGGTTGTTGTGATGTCTTTAAAAAATTCAGTTGATAAGCGGTAATACTTTCTATTTTGTGGATAGTAAATTTTATCCGGGAAAAGTGTGTAGAGATCGTTATTTTTATTTCGGCTATTACCCGCGATGATGGTTGATTTAAATTTAACAGGTAAATGATCGAGTTTTAATGAAAAATACGCGTCCTTTTTTGTTTCAATAAGCGTGTTACTTAATGCAGGGTTAGGCTCATCAAACTTTAAAACCTTTGCATCATAATGTACTTGTAGTAAAGAAGTTAAACAATGTTGCGGTAGTGCATCAAAAGACAAAGTAATTAATTGCTTTGATTTCTCAATATTTTTTAGCAGGTTATATATGTCCAGGTTATTTTTTATGCTGGCGCTCATGATACGGGCGATTATAGCTAAAGCTACAGGCTAAGCTCGGGCGAGGGTATTAGAATCGTGCTGGCTAATATTTTCACCAGATGCTGAATAAGTCAGTTCAACAGATGGTGCCGAGTTGCTGAGTATTTCAAGTTGTGTTTTTAAACGGCGGCGATTGCCATAAATGACCTGGCCATTTACCTGGTTCTGTTTTTGTGCCTGTTCGGAGAGTTCTTTAATTTCTCGCCAGGTAGTAATGAGCTTGTTGTTACTTAGCCATTGTGCAGGTTCAGTCGCATTTAGTGATTTTTCAGTTAAAAAATGAATACGTTGCTGTTCATTTTTCTCAATTTGTTCTGTCAGGATAATTTTTTCTTCAGTAATACTTTGGAGCTCATCAATATTGTTTTTTTCCAATATCATGGCTTCTTTTTGCAGCAGGTTTAAAAGTTGTTGCATTTTATCCCGGCTAAAAATCAGGATGGTTTCAAGTGAAAGAGACTGAACAGGATTTAACATCATTACTTATTCATGAAATCTTCAAAGGCTAACATTTTATCTGCTATACGATCAGCATCTACATTATAATCACCATTTGTAATGGCGCTTTGTACTTCTGCAACACGTGTATTATCAACCGATGAACTTTTATTTAACTGTTGCTCAATATCTTTCAAACGTGAAGCAGTATCGGTTAAGGTGACACGGTCTCCTGCTTCACTTGAGTTTTTCTCAGTTGAACCGCCTATACTGGCTTCATTTCGGCTTTTAACTGAACTGCTCTGGTTTGAGTTCAGTGATGCCCGGTTTGAATTAATATTCGTGATGTCATTCATGGTAACTCCTACATACATAGTCTTTCATAACTCTTAGCGTCTGTTTTTTGAAAAACTTTAGTATAATGTTTTATTTCCTTTGTTTATCAACAGGTTATTGTAAAATCAAGCCTAAAAATTTACTTTAACAGTGCCCGCGGAGATGACACGGGCGTAAATGAGTTTTTTACTGCTTAAATTTTTCACCTTTATGGTTTGACCCTGCTGTCCATCCATTAAGGCTTTTCCTTTTACACGTAAATTAAGCCCACCATTTTGCGCTACGATCGTAATATGCTGACCACGTAATACCAGTTTTTGTGCTTTAACCAGGTTCGGGGTTAAAACCTGGCCAGCCCGGATATTTCGTTTAGCTTCCTTGTTAGCGAGTAATGTCGCTGAGTTATAATAACCATGGTTCAGCTGCGAGTAGCGGCGCAGCACAAAATCGAGATCTTCCTGGCGAATTTGTGTACCACGAGGGATAGGGTAACGGGCAATCAAGGCATCAACCTCACCATCAATATGTGCTGCAACATGAATCTTCCACTGTTGCGGTGCGGTACAACTGACTGAAAAACTGCTATTTCCCATCAACTTGGCTCCCGGAGCCATACTTACCTGAAGCGGTTGCTCACATTGGGCTATACGTAATTGCTTGTTCAGCGAAGTCACATTCACTTGTATATTTTTTAATGGTATACGTTGTTGTAATACATATTTTTTTACCGCGTGAGTAATTCCTGCATGACTTTGTATAGTATTTGCCGATATGGAAATAGATACAAAAAGCGTCAATAAAATGGCAATCATTGTCCTTTTCATCTTTAGCTTGTAATTATTCATGTATTTTATCCATTAAAACAGTCATTATTTCGTTATCACCGGCAAAAAAACAGGGTAAATGTTTCTCAATGAAAAGAAATGCAATCTGTGTGCCATCTAAATTTAAATTCCGGCAACCTCATCTTAAATTTAAGTAAATTAAGGAACGCGCCGATACTATCTTAGTATCTGTAAAGAGGATTTTTGTTGTGGCCGGTATTCTTGAACAAGTCGATAAGCGTACAAATTTAGTAGGTGAAAACCGCCTGGAAATACTGCTGTTTCGTTTAAATGGCCAACAAACTTTTGCGATTAATGTTTTCAAGATTCAGGAAGTTTTAACCTGTCCACGTTTAACCATTCTTCCCCAGTCACATTCAGCCATGCGTGGAGTGGCAACCATACGTAATAAAACAATACCTGTGATTGATCTTGCGGCCGCGATTGGCCAACGACCACTTGAAAACAATCCGGATAACCTGATTATTATTACCGAGTACAACGGCACTGTTCAGGCATTTCTAGTCAAAGCAGTTGAACGCATAGTCAATATGAACTGGGAAGATATTAAATCGCCACCTAATGGTGTTGGGCGAAATAATTATATGACAGCCGTTACCGAGATTGATGAACGCCTGGTTGAAGTTATTGATGTTGAGAAAGTCCTGGCTGAAATTATGGGTGTAGATGTTCACCTTGAAAATGCAGAACAACTCGTAGGTAAGGATGGCAACACTTTAAAATTCCTGGTTGTGGATGATTCTTTGGTAGCAAGAAACCAGGTACAAAGAACGCTGGAACAAATCGGGATAGAGTCTATTGTTACGACAACCGGCAAAGAGGCTCTGGATATATTAAAGTCAATGGCGGCTGAAGGTATAGATGTTGCGCAAAATATTAATCTTGTAATTTCAGATATAGAAATGCCTGTTATGGATGGATATACATTAACTTCTGAAATCAGGACCGATGATCGCCTTAAAAATTTAAACATTATGCTGCATTCATCTTTAAGTGGTGGCTTTAATGAAAATATGACAAAAAAGGTTAAAGCAGATAAATTTATTCCTAAATTTCATGTTGAAAAATTGGCAGAAGATATAAAAGCATTATTAATTGAAAAAGGTGAAATTTAATTCTTGATTTTCACTTATTTTAGATAAATTATAGAAAAATTCTAAGGCACCCAATGGATCAATCTCCTATAGCAGTTAAAGAATATGAAAATTTCAGACGTTACCTGGAAGATGCCTGTGGCATTGTGTTAGGGGATAACAAGCATTACCTGGTAACCAGTCGCTTAAAACGTGTAACAGAAGAATTTGACTTTCCCTCGTTGTCCGAGATGATGAGCACCCTGGTAAAGGGTAATGATCGTCGTTTACGAGAAAAAGTGATTGATGCCATGACCACGAATGAAACCATGTGGTTTCGCGATGTCTACCCGTTTGAAATTCTTAAAAAAGAGCTCTTACCCGAGTTAGCAGCAAAGAGAACACCTGTTAGGATCTGGTCAGCAGCAAGTTCTTCAGGCCAGGAAGCCTATTCGATAAGTATGTCGATCAGTGAATTTCAGCAATCCAACCCGGGTAAATTAAGTTCCAGTGTTGAAATAGTGGGAACCGATATTTCTCAAACAGTGGTTAACCAGGCCAAGCAGGGAATGTATGATGAACTGAGTGTAGTGCGTGGTTTATCAACTGAACGACGTGATAAATTTTTTAGAAAAACAGATGATAAATGGGTTATTGCACCGGACATCATGCAACGTACCCGTTTTACTGAATTAAACCTGTTAAATAATTATTCCTTGCTGGGTAAATTCGATATTATTTTTTGCCGTAACGTGTTGATTTATTTTTCATCTGAAATGAAAAAAGATATTCTTGAACGTATGGGGCAAATTTTAAAGCCCGGTGGAACGTTGATCCTCGGAGGTTCTGAATCACCGACAGGTTATACAAAGGCATTTATGATGCAACGCTATCCCGATGGCGTGGTTTATCGTTTGAACGACGCCATTCCTCCCCTTAAATAATAGTATTCTATCCCCGGTAAACGGCAAGAAATCTTGCCGGCAAGGTTTAATCTTGCCGCTTTTCTACTGAGCAGTTCCTCCTGATTTATATTTAAGTTATTGATATCTAATAATTATATTTATTGGCATGGCTGTTGCAATTACCTCACTAGACAAACGAGGTATAAGACACATGACAATCAGTATAGACAAGGCTTTTGGAA
>JAOUOK010000180.1 GCA_029880425.1 Gammaproteobacteria bacterium | reverse complement strand
CAGAATCCTGGTAGTTCCCGGATAACATGAGTTGTTTTGCCTGGCTATTATAATGGTCAGACAGTAATGTTGTTATAAAATATTGGCTTAGAATTAAGATAATGCCCGTACTGCTTACAAAATACATGAAAGGTTTAAAGTAGTGTGAAAAAGCGGGTAAGGTTTTAGTCATCTTAATGTCAAGCGTGGTGAGCTGGTAGAAGCGCCCCAGGTAAAATCCAGCAATGATTAATAAGGGTAAAATATAAAAGTTATAAGTAAAAAAACTATGGGCAGCAAAAGTCGTTAAAGCTGCAAATAGTGAGATCACTTCAATTCTTTGGATATTATTTAATGATTTATTTTTTTTAATCGTAGTAATAAAAGTTAATAAAATAAAAATAAATAGAAGCATTAAAAGGGTAATGCCTGGGTAACCAGCTTCAAGTGTAATTTGCATATAATCATTATGAGCAAAATAACCTGCACTACCATCATTAGCAGGTCGATGAGGTGGCCAGAAAACCCACAAACTTCCCAGTCCCAGGCCATACCAGGGCATTTCTTTAAATAGTGGAATAAGGCTTTCCCAGATAATAAAACGTGTATTACCTGCCTTTGTTGTGTCCTGTAGTGAAACCATTCGTTCCGCAAAGCTGCTTGTGCCTGACAGGTTCTGAAAAAAGAATTGTGATAAATATGTAACCAGGTAAGCAATGACAACGATGGTTAACAATGTAAAAAGTTTTTGCTTTTCTACATGTTTATATAAAGTGCCGATAAGTATGGCATATCCAATTAGAAGACTTAATGATGCACCACGGCTGGTAATAATAAAGAGAGTTAAAAATAGTATTGTAAGAGAGCTAATCAAAAATTTATCTGTTAAATATTTATTAGACAGGTGTGCTGAAGGTAATAAGAAATAACCAGAAGCCGGGATGAGCGCGAGATTAATTAAGGCAGCCAGGCTATTTCGATTTAAGAAGGAAGCATTAGCAGGTACGTGTAAATAGTAGTGTTGAACTAATGCGTATGATGACCAAATCACGACAAGCAACAAGATAGACGGGAATACCTGTTTCCACACCTGGTCTTTATGGTTATTAAGAATAAAAAGTAAAAAAATAATAATTAAACTGCCTAGCCAGAAAAAATTATACAGGCTCAGGTATTTAATTTGGCTCGGAAATATTGAAATGCCAAACCATACAAGTAAGAAAATAGCAGATATAAAAATAGCATTAACAGGGATTGAGATTGAGCTATAAAAACGTTGTTTTAAAATTACTGCAAAACTTGAAATTAAAAAGAGATAACTTACTGTAAATAACCATGTGTTATTACCTGTATAAAATAACGCAGAAGTCAGAGCAAGTATAAAAGATAAACTAAAAAGTCTTGATTCTGAAAAAATTGATGGTAATTTAAGCATTTATAAAATTAAGGTTGAAACTGTATTTGTAGTTGCCGACGGCTGTATTCAGGGTCCTGTATTGCACCAATAGAAGCAGTGGCCGTAATATTATAAAAAATTAACCCATCATTAATGATAGTATTCGTGTCAGTAATACAACGCGCATTAGTTAATCCAGAATTTGCATCATTAAAATTCGTTGTATTACTTCCCGGTGTAGCAGAATAAACAGCCTGGTACATACCCCATTGTAAACAAGAACGAGCAGCCATATAGGCTTTTGCGGAAGTGAATTCCTGGCTAATCGACTGTTGACTTGTAGAAATAAGGCTTACCATGCTAACACCCATTAAGGCCAAAATAACAACAAGAAAAATTGCCGTTACTATCGAGACGCCAGATTGATTTTTAATGTTAGGGTGTATTATAAACGTGTGCACTATGAATAACCTGTATTTGTTCACCTTGTTGAGCGACAGTGATATCGATATTTAAAAGTCCGGCTCTTGATAATGAGCCTGGTGTATAAGTAAATGTACATGCCTGAACATTTTCCAGCAATAAGCGTGAATTCGCTGTTGCTGTATTAGGAGCTGCGAATGTCGTGGTATCGCGCATTAAGTTTGTTCCGTTGAGATAAAATAATGTGACCTGCCGGTTATTTCCAACAATATGAAAGCGCCGTGATGGAGAATGATTAGCAAAGCTTTCTGCAGCTGAAAAACGAACCTGGTCAATATCTGTATCAACCAGGCCATCATTATGAATATCTTTTTGTACAATTGAATTTATTGGATGCCGGATATTATTGATACCAAGGTATATATCGGTGTTGTTAAGGTTATAAACAACTACATGATCATTTGCCGCTGCGTTTAACCTGTTAGCATTATTCGTTGAAAGTACATCAAATCGATCACGAGACTGTGGAGTGATTCCGATTCGATCACGCTGAATTGGAGGTGGAGCCGTATAGACGCCAGGCTGATCCTGGTAACGGCCTGACTCTTGTATTGGAATAAAATAAAAACGATTGCCGGGTGTAGTTATACAGCCAGCACCATTATTAACACAAATACTATGAGGTAAAGCATGACGTAATTCACGTGAGATTCGTTCAACTGCAAGCCGTATTGATGTCTGAAGTTCTTCCCGCCGTTCAAGTGCAGCATATGAATCAAGGCTACGGCCAATTATCAAAGTGGCTAAACCACCAATAATGCCCATAATGGCAATCACCACGATGATTTCAATAAGTGTAAAAGCAGATTGTTTTCTTATTCTACTCATTAAAAATTTAACCGGTAGGTAGATAAATTAATACGTGAACCAAGCGGGTCTGTGACGATGACATCGATTCGTTTGGCATCTTCAGCTAAAACATTATTACCGGTGCCGGGGATAACATTATTAATTTCAGTTCCGGCACCACCTGCAAAATTAAGTCGTATACAAACAGCATAGCCTGCATAATCAGAAGCAATATTATTTCCAGACTCATCCAGTAATGGACTGCATGGAGTGGTACATGCAGCAGCAGCTGTGCCTCCAGTACCGCAGTACGCGAGGTTATGATAATCATCGATATCATTAAATGTTGTGCGATTTTCACCGGCCTCACTGCCAAAAGTGGCAATAGTTTGTGAGGTGGCATCAGGGCTCGTCCCGGCTGAACAACGGCTACTCCCTGCGGGGAATCGAACACAGCCTCCACCAACGGGAGTGCTGTGGTCATAGCCTTTTAACATGATTTCTTCGAGAGTTGATTGAGCCAGCTCGATACTTCTGATACGTAACATTGGATCAGCACTATAGCGCGTGGCATTAATATAAATTAATGTGATACCTGTTAAGGCAACAGAAATGATTACAATGAATATAATTAATTCAATCAGGCTGATACCACGCTGAGCGGATGATGTCCTATATAAATTACCTGGCATAGCCTGTTTCTTCTTCAATGGTGACAGCTTGTGAACCAAGGGTGATATTGTGTCCAGCATCAGGTCGGCCCATGCGATCAAAAATAATGGTTGGTGTAATTGATGGTGTCACGTTTTGCGGGAAATCTTTAACATAACAAAATGGGGTGTCACAACTCGAATGCGTAATGCCATCAGGGCTACGTAATTCAACAGGTGCTAATGTACGTTCTACACGAAAATTATTTGATGTAATTATAATCTGTATATTTTCTCCCCGGTTCATTGCCATTTGTTGGGTATGGCGTATTGCTGTACGTAATTCATCCGCAGCACGCCGGTCTTCATACGAAGCAATACCAAAAAAGCGAGGAGCAACTGAAACAGAAAGTATACCGACAAGTAAAATAACAACAATTAGTTCTACAAGCGTAAATCCAAGTTGCTTTTTTTGAGGGAAATAGAAACTTGTCATTGTTATATTAAATACAAGACAAAAGTATTAATTAAATTAAAAATGCGTCACCTTGTAAAAAATAAGGTGACACAATTTTATAAGTTAATATTAGAAAACATCATCGACGGTAAGTTGGCCAGTAGTAGAATCATACACAATACTCATCGCACCTGCAGGTTGATAGGTATAAGTACAAGTATTAGCAGCAACACCTGCCCAGTAATCTGCATTAGCATCGGCCGCAGCTGCAGTATTTGCAGATGGAGGATTTTGCATAATACCATTCCATACTTCAACACAATGTGCTTCAGTTGTTAAAGTGGTAGTCGCAGTTGTGCTAGTTGGCCAACCAGAGGCATTTACCGCAACATTACCTGCACCAAAATTTGCTACAGCTGTATCAGCTGCACCGGTATTATTAGCAACCCATTGCGCGCGTACTAAGGCAATACCTGCACCAAATCCACCGCCTGCACCTGCAACAGCAGCTTCATTAGCCTGTTGGTTTACATCCATAAAACGAGGTAAAGCAGTCGCAGCGAGAATACCTAAAATAAGAATGACGACGACGAGTTCTACCAGGGTAAAACCAGCTTGAGATTTTTTCATTTTCTTCTCCAAAAATCTGTTATGACAACCGCGGTTGTCGGTGGGTTAGATTACTGCCGCAGCAGTGCTAACAGATGAATAAGTGAAGAATCATAAATTTAGATTCGAAACTTAAAGTAAACAATCCAATCTTAGCGCAAAGTGAGAAGTCTTTATCGGCAAATTTGTTAACAAGTATAAAATGTGCTTTTAAAGTTCCGGTAATAGTAAAAAAAGTACAAGCAGTGAGAAAATTGTAATAAAGGTGCCAAATGCACGTGGGTAAGTGTTGACTAACTTATTGGTGAAATTAATGTCTTTGCTCATGTTGGCAAAATGTTGACGGGTTGAAACCCAGTGATTTGCAGCCTGTTCAAAGCGCTTTATTTCACTTGGACGGATAAACACGACTAGTCCAAATAATAGTATAAAAGTACACGTTATCAGGAAAAAAATATGTCCAGCCTGTAATAACCAGCTCCAGGCTGGGACAGAAATGCTTTTTGGTAAGTAAGGAATCAGGGTTTGCTCATTAAAAGTAATCAGTGTGTACAGCACAAATACAGAGCCCAGAATAAGTAGCATGCCATTTATTTTGGAATGCTTATAAAAAAAGGCTTCAGCTTTAATGGGTGTTTCAATG
>JAOUOK010000004.1 GCA_029880425.1 Gammaproteobacteria bacterium | reverse complement strand
TGGTATAACCGACTAATGAAATCGTAGGTACATCGGCTTTTTTACGTGCCCGACGACCCTGCTCACGTTGCCGTTGTACTTTTTCCAGCCGACTTTTTAAGGTCCGAATTCGGTGTCCGATTAAGCGCCGATCGGTTTCGAGCTGGGTTTCACCTGGACCACGTAAACCAATCCCACCTTTTTGTCTTTCAAGATGGGTCCAACCCCGTACCAGCCGGGTGGATAAATGGCGCAACTGTGCGAGTTCTACCTGCAGTTGACCTTCATGACTACGAGCACGCTGGGCGAAAATATCGAGAATCAGCCCGGTACGATCCAGTACCTGGCATTCAAGCAAGGCTTCAAGATTACGTTCCTGGACGGGAGAGAGTTCATGGTCAAACAAAACAACGTCTGCTTCATTATCAATGACAGCCTGGCGAACTTCTTCAGCTTTACCCGTACCAACAAAATAACGCGGGTGCGGCACAGCACGTGAACCTGTTACGATGGCAACAGGATCAGCACCGGAAGAAACAACCAGTTCCTTGAATTCTGCAATGGATTCTTCATCGAATCCGGTATTCAGGTTTAGGTGAACCAGAACAGCACGTTCACCCCCTTGAGGACGTTCAAACAATCAAAATGCCCTCAAAGGTGTAGGAATTGGGGGCAGGGTTAAACATTGCCACCGTGACTATCCGTAGTTTTACCTTCTTCTGAGCTGATTGGCATCTTGATGTTACGTGCCGGCACAACTGTTGAAATGGCATGTTTATAGACCATTTGGCTGACAGTGTTACGTAGTAACACGACAAACTGGTCAAATGATTCTATTTGGCCTTGTAATTTGATTCCATTTACCAGGAAGATAGAAACTGGAATGCGTTCTTTTCGCAAGGCATTAAGAAATGGATCTTGCAGAGATTGACCTCTACTCATAATTATTATCTCCAATATTTGTTGTTATTATAGATAGTGATAAATGAAGCATTTTTCACCACCAACTCAACACACACCGCAACATCGCTGACCAAAAAGACGTCAAACGACCGCTAACAAAAACTGCCTGCTAACCTGATACTTAACTAGATAGGTACACTTTGACAGTTTTCAAGACATATTCCTGAATTTGTTGCATCGAAAGCTGACTCGAATCATAGGTAATTAAGTCTTTTTCCGATCTCAACCAGGTAAATTGTCTTTTCGCCAGCTGGCGTGTGGCAATTACACCTCTTTCCTTCATTTCATTATAGTCTATTCTGCCATGAAGATAGTCCCAAACCTGGCGATATCCCACCGCGCGGATAGCCGGCAAATCCTCATGTAAATCACCTCTTTCGAGTAATGCTTTCACTTCCTCGATTAATCCCTGTTGTAACATCTGCTCAAAACGTTGTTCGATACGTTGATGTAAGACAGCCCTATCCGACGGTAACAAAGCGATTTTTAGCACCTGGTATGGAATGGGTACTGCCTTTTGTTCCTTTTGTAGCTGGCTCATCGCCGTGCCCGTCACTTCGAAAACTTCCAGGGCACGTTGAATACGTTGAGGATCATTGGGATGAATGCGGGCAGCGGCTTCTGGATCCACCTCAGATAATCGTTGATGCATTCTTTCCCAGCCCAATTCTTCAGCTTCATGTTCAAGTTTTTGCCGGGTAGCATCATCGGCAGCAGGTAATTCTGAGAGTCCCTGCAACAAGGCACGAAAATACAACATCGTACCGCCTACTAACAAGGGGATACGGCCTGCTTTAACAATAGTTTCCATTTCTATCAGGGCATCGTGTCTGAATTGCGCCGCGGAATAAACTTGCAATGGATCCACCACGTCTATTAAACGGTGCGGGGCTTTAGCTAACTCTTCAGCACTGGGCTTGGCTGAACCAATATCCAGTCCTCGGTAGACCATGGCCGAATCCACACTAATAATCTCAAACGGAAAATGTTCCGTTAAAAAAATGGCGAGATCAGTTTTTCCTGAGGCTGTTGGCCCCATGATGCAAACCGCTTTTGCTAAAGGTGAAGACATTATGATTTAAACCAACGTGATAAATCATTATCAGAAACCTGGTGATAATAATTTTTTATTTGTTCCAGTCCCTGATCTTCAAGCTCTCTTAATAATGTATTCCAGTCTTTAGGTTGATGGCTAAACTCATCATTTACAATTACTTCAATCAAAGCATCCTGAAAGCCTGGCTCATTATTTAAAGCAAGGTTAATGTATTGCTTAACACTTTTTTTAATATCCTGAACGTTCAGCATCGATGGCACCTGTCGTACCATAAGTTCATGTTCACCCAGTGCCGCAAATTCAAACCCAAGCTGTTTTAATTCACTTTCACTTTTATCCAGCCATGATTGTGCATTAACAGGTAAACGGTAAGTAAAAGGAATCAGTACCGGTTTAGAAATTAACTTACCCTGTTCGGATATTGCATTTTTAATTTGTTGTTGCAGTAAAAACTTTCTTAGCTGTGGCAACTGTAAAACTAATAACCCATGCTGGTTCTGCGCAAGCAAATAGTTATTCTCAAGTTTTGTTAAGGCTTGTCCAAGAGGTTTATTAAAATTTTCCTGGTCAAATGTATAGTCAACCGCTTTATAAGGCGCATATGCAGTAGCCGATTCAGCTACACTTCCATAATGCGAAGAAGATGAAAAGCCTGATGAATTAAATCCAGCTGGTTTAAATCCCGTGTCATGTTGTTCATCTCTTCTTTTTACTGTTCCCTCATTATATTGTGTTAATGCCTGGCGTAAACTATAAAACAAAAAGTCATGCACCAGTCGTCCCTGGCGAAAACGAACTTCATGCTTTGTTGGATGAACATTAACATCAACCAGCTCGGGATCCATTTCAAGATGTAAAACGTAAACAGGAAAACGTCCAGGGTATAACGTATCCTGGAACGCCTGGCGAACAGCATGGGTAATGACTTTATCTTTAATCATGCGCCCATTAACAAAAAAGTACTGCATGTCAGACTGGCTGCGTGAGTAGTCACTGTTGGCTAACCAGCCGAAAAGTTTTAAACCGGCATTTTCAAAACCAAGTTGAACTGCCGCATGAATAAAATCTTTATTAATTAAACGTGTTAAACGTTGCAGCTTATTCTCAGCAGACATCGCCAGCGGTAAAGTAAACACCTGACGTTGGTTATGCCTGAAAGTAAATGCCACGTCAAAGCGTGATAAAGCAATCCGTTTTACCACGTCCTCGATATGACGGTATTCAGTCCGCTCTGCTTTTAAAAATTTACGCCGCGCAGGCGTATTATAAAAAAGGTTATTCACTTCTACCGTGGTACCACGCGGATGTGATGCTGGTGTTAAATTAATCTGCCCGCCTTTAGATTTTATACTCCACGCCGTATCATCATCATTTGATGTCAGCATAAGTTCACTCACAGAAGCAATGCTGGCCAAAGCCTCACCACGAAAGCCCATACTGGCAATATGAATGAGATCATCTAAGGAACTGATTTTACTGGTTGAATGGGGGCTCAATGCCAGCGTGAGTTCATCGTGTGGAATACCATGGCCGTTATCACGAATACGTATCTGCTGAGTGCCACCAGCCTGGATATCGATCTCAATTTGCGTAGCCCCTGCATCCAGGCAATTTTCCAGTAATTCTTTTACTACGGATGCCGGGCGCTCAACCACCTCACCGGCAGCAATTTGATTGGCCAGTTGTGTAGAAAGTTGATGAATAGATTGTCGGGGTTTTAAATTTGCCTGCATAGTGCAAGCTTACATTATGTTGAATAAGAGGTTGAGTCTTTTAATACAAACTAAATCTTAAATTTACTCTAACCACAGAGAACATGGAAAACCACAGGGAAAAAGCTTTATAAATAAAACCTCCGTGTTACTCCGTGTCCTCGTGGGTTAAATTATATTGTGATTTTATCTCAGTTTAGATTACAGGAATGCGCAGTACTCCACCCACGCGAATCTTGTCACTTTTGATGTCATTCGCATCACGAATAGTTGCCATGCTTACCTCGTAACGTTTCGCAATACCACTTAAAGTTTCACCACGCTCAATTCGATGCTTACGATCACGAACCGCTAACAAGGTACCGGGAACTGGATGAGTACGGAAATAAGCGCGTGTGCCTTTAAATATGGCACGGGCCAGGGCACGCTGGTGTTTTTTCGATCGTAACTTCTGCTCTTCTTTTCGATTTGAAATAAAGGCAGTTTCAACAAGGATAGCCGGACGCCCGGCTTTCAATACACGGAAACCTGCTTGTTCTACAGTGTCTTTATGTAGATGGTTAACGTCTTTTAAATCTGCTAATACTTTACTGGCAATCTGGTGACTGTCTTCAAGCGTTGAATTTTTAACCATGTCCGCCAGCACCATGTTTAGCAAGTCATCATTGGTACTACTAACACCACCATTTAAATCCGCACTATTTTCACTGTCAGCAAGGAAGCTGGCTAAACTCGAACTGGCACCACGCTCAGATAAAATAAAAACAGAGGTTCCCCGGGCATTACCATTTTTAAATGCATCGGCATGGATAGAAATAAAAAGATCGGCCTGGGCAATTTGTGCTTTTTTTACCCTCTCTTTTAAACCAAGATAATAGTCGCCGGTACGAATCATTAATGGCTTCATGCCGCGTTCCCGCTTAATCAGCGTTTCCAGTTCTTTAGCTATTTGCAATACGACATCTTTTTCTCTTGTGCCACGCGGACCAATGGCCCCCGGATCTTCCCCTCCATGCCCCGCATCAATCGCGATAATTAAATCCCGCGCATTTCTGATCGAGTTGTAACTGGCTTTTTTAATCGGGGCTTTTTTGCCTTGCTCGACATCAAATAAATCGACCACCAGGCGATTACCAAAATTACCATGAGGTTTTAATACGAAACTTTTAGGATTTACCGCCGTCTTTAAATCTAAAACCACGCGCAAACCATTATCACCACGCTTGGCGTAGCGAATACCTTTTAAGCGTATTTCGTTATAAGCGGTTGATGGCAGAGTGCCGCTGACACGTGCATTATTGAGATCAATAACAATTCGGTCAGGATTACGTAAGGAAAATAAACGGTGCTCAACCGGGGCGTTGAGATCAAAAACCAGGCGAGTATTATCCGGTGCCGGCCACATTCGTAAACCGCGCACTTCCGCGGCATTGATTATGGTTGGCAATATCATGACTGCCAGACCAATCACCAGCGCTAAATTTTTTAAAAATCGAGACTGCTTTATCGATGTAGAAATAGACACTTGGATACCCCTTTTACCCACGCATAGTTTAATAATGGATAAAAATTACAGCATAATCAAGTATTTTTCTTATATATTTTAAATAGATAGACGATCTATCTCGAAAAATTCGAGAATATTACATACTTGTATCTACGAACCCGGTAATTTCTGGGCAATCAACGCCCCTTTATTTGTATGCGAAATCACCTCTACAGTTCTGCCATCAGGTTGATATTTAAGCATTATTTCAAGATCCGGTTCAGCTAACCAACCTTCTCCCCGTTGCGGCCATTCCACCAGGCAGACGGCATTAGCCGAAAAATAATCACGCCCTCCGAGATACTCGAGTTCTTCTGGATCAGCAAGTCGATAAAGGTCAAAATGATAGATGTGATTGATATCATTGGGATTATTTACAGATTCGGTGAGGTCATAACCTTCAACCAGGGTATAAGTTGGGCTTTTAACTTTCGTTCCAGGTAAAAATGACTGAATCATGCCACGCACCAGGGTGGTTTTGCCTGCTCCGAGATCACCATATAAATAGATATTAATACCAGGAGGGCAAAGTTTTGCCAGGCTTTGGCCTAATGCTACGGTAGCATGTTCATCGGCGAGAAATATTGACATCAGTAGAGGAAACTTAACTTTGATTAACCAGGCGACGGATAGTGGGCATCAAGTCACTGGCCAGCAATCCCCTCTCGCCGGCACCTTTGGCCGCGGCATCTCCCGCAGCAGCATGTAAGTGCACACCAACTTTTGCAGCTTCACCCATGGAGAAGCCCTGTGCAACCAGGCTCGCGATAATGCCGGTTAAAACATCACCCATACCGCCTGTAGCCATACCCGGGTTACCTTCATCACAAAGATAAGTCATCCCTTCCGAATAAATTAAACTGCCATTGCCTTTTAAAACCACCGTGCCACCAAATTTTTCAGCCAACTGTTTTATGGCACTGAATCGATTTTCCTGGATATCTTTAATAGAAACATCGAGTAATCGCGCTGCTTCACCCGGGTGTGGGGTTAATATCCAGTTTTCACGTTGGTATGGCTCTATTGCCAACAGGTTTAGTCCGTCAGCATCAATGATTAAGGGTTTTGTGCTATTTAATGCTGCGGCAAGCAAGGTTGCCGACCACTCACTTTTACCAAGGCCAGGCCCAACAGCCAAGACGTCAGCTTTTTCTAGTAAAAATTCAATTTCATTTTCACGTTCTGCCGGGTAGCTCATAATCTCAGGACGCGAACTATTTATTATTGAGGCATGCGCGTAGCGTGTTGCTAAGCTCACCAGCCCGGTTCCACTGCGTAACGCGGCTTCACAGGCTAGTCGGGCAGCCCCACTCATACCAACATCCCCACCGATAACAAGAACGTGACCAAAAAGCCCTTTATGCGAGTCTTTATCGCGTTTTTTAAAAACAGGTTCAGAAATATTTAACCGCTTGATAGAGGTTGGTACTTTGGCTTTTGCCGCGGCTGGAATTTGTAGATCAGTAAAAACAAGTTCTCCACAACAATCCGGGCCTTTAGCCGTTAACAATCCCTGGTTTAGCCCAATAAATGAAATTGTGACATCTGCATGAACGACATCACCCTCAACATTGCCAGTATCCGCTAATAAACCAGACGGGATATCCAGCGCTAATACTGGTGTACCATGCTGGTTAATCGCGGTGATTGCATACTTTGCATCACCCGTGACAGCACCGTTAAGTCCTGTTCCAAAGACAGCATCAACCACCAGGTCGGCTAAAGGTAATTTCCCATTACCATATAATTTTGGCGTAACACCGCCACCTTCCAGACGTTGCTTGGCAGCCAGTGCATCACCCTTAATTTTTTGCATGTCATCAACAACCAGTACTTCAACGTTGAGACCTTGCTCATGGGCCAGGCGGGCAACAACAAAACCATCTCCACCATTATTACCCGTACCACAAACAATGCAGATTGATTTAGCATCAGGCCAATGTTCTTTTAAGGTATCAAATGCAGCCGTACCCGCTCGCTCCATTAATACTGTTCCGGAGACTTCGAACTCTTCGATCGTGATACGATCAAGTTCACGCGTTTGCTCAGCAGTGTATAAATTGTTTGGTAGTTTGGTCATGCGCGTTATCATAGCCTGTATGAGTAAATTTCAGAACCAACCTAGTTCATATGATAATGAACAACTTATCAAATTAGCGAGACAAATCAAAGTTTGGGGGCGAGAACTGGGCTTTCAGCAAATTGCTATTACCGATACATCGCTTGAACAGGCCGAAAAAACCCTGGCCAGCTGGTTAAAACAAGGTTGCCATGGTGACATGGAATGGATGGCCTCACATGGTCTTAAACGCACCCGCCCCGCTGAACTGGTCACCGGCACACATCGAATTATTACCGGGCGTATGGATTACTGGCCACCAGACATACTTCGCGCTGAAGCAGTGCTGGCCACCCCTGAAAAAGCCTATATATCCCGCTACGCCCTTGGGCGTGATTATCACAAGGTACTACGTAAACGCTTACAAAAACTCTCAAACAAAATTGAAGATACCATTGGCAAGTTTGGCTACCGCGTGTTTGTTGATAGCGCGCCCGTGATGGAAAAACCCCTGGCTGAAAAAGCTGGGCTGGGCTGGATTGGAAAACATTCTAATGTCCTAAATAAAGATGCAGGCTCATGGTTTTTCCTCGGCGAGATTTACACGGACTTGCCATTACCGGTTGATCAGCCAACTGAAGAGCACTGTGGAACCTGCCAGGCCTGTATCGATCTTTGTCCAACTAAAGCCATTACTAAGCCCTACGTGGTTGATGCACGACTTTGTATTTCATATTTAACCATCGAGTTAAAAGGTGCCATTCCAGAAAAATTGCGACCGATGATGGGCAACCGGATTTACGGCTGTGATGACTGCCAGCTCTGCTGCCCATGGAATCGTTTTGCTACGGATACTTCAGAAAATGACTTTATGCCAAGGCACCATCTGGATGATGTTAGCCTGTTAGACTTGTTTAACTGGGATGAGGCAACCTTTCTCACAAAAACTGAGGGTACCGCGATAAGGCGTATAGGTCATGAGCGCTGGCTAAGGAATATCGCGGTGGCACTTGGAAACGCTGAAAGCAGTGAAAAAATTATTTTAGCTTTAGAGAGCAGGCTTAAGGGCTGTTCTGAGAATGACTGCTCTGGATTAGTCAAAGAGCATATTGAATGGGCACTACAACAACATAAAAGCTAAAGCTTTATGCTGTTTCGTCAACAAACCGCCCCAATGTTTCATCATCAGCTTTAATCACTTTCGTTGAAACAGCCACTTCCTGCTCAGCTTGTTGCATCGCAAGCAAGGGACGCACCGTATCTTTCACCGTATCAGATTCTGTCGTGAGTTTTGCCACTTCACCCGATGCTGCACGGGCACGATTTATCCCGACCTGGAGGCCTGATAATGCAGCAGTTAATGATGTTGAAAGATCTGATTTCATCGTCGTTTCTCTTTAAAGTCAGCTATTAGTATAGATCATTTCTTCTGTTTTTCTTGTCACGCATATTACTGTTATTTTTTTCATATTTTTCTTCTTTCTTACGCATTTTATTTTCTTTATATTTTTTGCTACGTTCATTTTTATATTCACGTTCATCCCGATATTCACGCTCATCATAATTGCGCTCATTGCGGTATTCACGATCATTAATATCTGAACCTTGCCTTAAAATACGATCATCACGGTATTTTCGACCATTTTTATATTTTCGATTGTAACGTTTATGCTTTTTATACTTATTTTTGTAATATTTATGTCTCAGGTAAGGACGTTCATGTTCCATTTCAACTTCAACATAGCCATGGTGTATATGACTACGTAAGTGAACAGGTAAATTAACCGAGAATGACCAGGCCCCATGTGAATCCAGGTAAAAGTACATATTACGGCCAACATCAAAATATATTTCTGCATTTGGGTAATAGTAATAACGGTGTAGGCGACGTCCATGAGCCGGTGCATGAGCAGGAGGCATAGGTTGATGACCATAACCATTATCAATAATGAGACCTCCACCATGAACATGGCAGCCTGTCATGAAAGTCAAACTCAGCATACTTAAAAATACAATTTTCTTCATAACTTATCCCTTATCAAAATACGCAATCACTTTGTATATTATCGTCTACATACGAGAGGAATTTTAGTGATAAATGTCAGGTTTACCTATTTATATGGGCTTTTTTCGCTATAATCCAGCCAAATCCACCAAAACATCTGATTATGCCAACAATTACTCAAAATATTACTGCTGTTATTCTTGCCGGTGGCAAAGGCTCCCGTTTCGCTGGTATCGATAAGGGCCTGGTTAAACTAAATAATATTCCCCTGGTACAACACCTGGTTAATCGTATTCAACCACAAGTATCAGGTATTATAATCAGTGCCAACAGAAATCTGGACAGCTATAAAAAGCTGGGGTTCCCGGTCTACGAAGATGAAATCAGTGGCTATGCCGGTCCACTTGCAGGCATATTAAAAGCTTTACAACACTGTCAAACAGAATGGCTTCTTATCATCCCGGCAGACAGCCCATTTATTCCAACCGATCTTGTTTCACGTTTAACGCAAAATAGTAAAGATACTAAGTTAGTCATACCCCATGATGGTGAACACCTGCACCCCACCTTTGCCTTGATTCATCACAGCCTGCTGGAATCATTGCAACATTACCTTGATAAAGGTGAACGCAAAGCACGTGCCTGGATGCAACAACAGTCTCACACCATCGTAGATTTTTCAGATCAGGCTGATGCTTTTATGAATATCAATACTGAGCAAGAATTAAAAAATGCAGAAAAACATTTCCAGGCATTTATGGCATAATACGGCAGCTTAATTTATCCACATATTTATTTTTCCGAATTTATCGAGTTACTCTAATGAATAAGTCTATACCGGTTACCTCTGCATGCGATAAACCTCAAACTCAAACACCCTGGTTAAACGTTGATGAAGCCATCACGCGTATGACTGGCGCGGTAAAAAAAACCTCGGAGACTAAAGTGGTCGCCATTCGTGATGCTTTAAATTGCGTCCTGGCAAAAGAAGTTATCTCGACCATCAATGTTCCACCTTATGCAAATTCAGCCATGGATGGATATGCCTTTAACTCGGTTGATCTACCCACATCGGGTGAAAAAACATTAACGCTTGTTGGTAAATCTTTTGCCGGCATCCCTTTTGACGGTGAAGTCAAACCCGGTGAATGTATCCGCATTATGACCGGTGCACAAATGGCGAACGGTACGGATACCGTGATTATGCAGGAACAAGTAGAGGTAAATGATTCGGCTATCACGATTCAAAGTGGTCACTGTAAAAATGAAAATGTTCGCCATATCGGCGAAGACATAAAGAATGGCGATGTGGTATTAAAGGTTGGCCAATTAATTTCACCTGCAGAACTTGGCGTGCTCGCTTCATTAGGCATAGCAGAAGTCACGATTTACAAACCTTTACGTGTTGCTTTTTTTTCAACCGGTGATGAACTACGAAATGTAGACGAGGAATTAGAAGAAGGACAAATCTACGATTCTAATCGCTATACTATTTTTGGCATGTTAAAAAACCTGGGTGTCGAACTGATCGATATGGGTATTCTTCCCGATGACCGGCAAACCATCGAAGATGCATTTAAACAAGCATCAACCCAGGCCGATGCCATTATCACCTCGGGTGGTGTCTCTGTGGGTGAAGCAGATTATGTTAAAGAGACCTTAGATAAACTGGGCAAGGTTGATTTCTGGAAAATCGCGATGAAACCCGGAAAGCCCCTGGCCTTTGGCTTTATTGATAACGCCGTGTTTTTTGGCCTGCCTGGCAACCCGGTATCAGTGATGGCCACGTTTTATCAATTTGCCCTGCCCACCTTAAAAACCATGATGGGACTCAAGGCGACAAAAGCCACCGTGGTTAAAGTGCCGTGTAAAACAGACTTACGTAAAGCGCCTGGCCGTACCGACTTTCAACGCGGCATTTTACAAACAAATGAACAGGGTGAGCTGGTCGTGGAAAGTATTGGTATGCAAGCCAGCCACGTCTTAAGCGGCATGAGTAAAGCAAACTGCTTCATTATCTTGCCACAGGACTGGGGGAATGTTGAAGCGGGAACACTGGTTGATGTGCAACCTTTCCGGGGTTTGATGTGATTTAATCATTCATCTATTATCCCTACATATGAAAGCGAGCGCGCATAAAAAAACCGGGGTGTTACCCGGTTTTTTTATTTATAAACCTGGCAATTAAGCTTCGGCTTTAGCCTGTTCTTCAGCAATTTGTTTATGCACTTCTGCCATATCTAACGCCCTGGCTTTTTCAATCACTTCTTCTAAAGCAGCGGCGGGTAGTGCACCGGCTTCAGCGTACAGCACCACTTGTTCACGCATGATCATTAAGGTTGGAATAGAACGGATGTTCATCATGCCAGCAATTTCCTGCTCAACTTCCGTATTAATCTTGGCAAAAACAATATCCGGGTGTTTTTCTGAAACTTCAGTAAAAACAGGACCAAATTGCTTACAAGGACCACACCATGGTGCCCAGAAATCCAGGATAACAAAATCGTTATTATCGATGGTTTCACTAAAATTATTCGTGTCTAAATCTACTGTTGCCATGGGGGCCTCCGTGAGGTTTTGGGCTTAAAATTAAATCTATATAAGAAAATACTGATATTCTAACAACATTGGGATAGATATTCGACTTTCAAGGGCAAATAGACGACCTAATCTTTGATACGTAGTGGTGCGATTCGCCCTGTTTCCCTGAAATTTTGATAATCCTCAAGCACTTGAGCATGATCAAAGGCTAACTCTTGCGGTAAATTATCAAGCGTGAACACGGCTAAATTCTTTGCATCATCCGCCGCCTGTGGCACCCCTTTCGCCTCGGCAACATACACCGCCGTGACAGTATGGCCGCGATCATCCCGTTTCGGATCAGAGTAGATTCCAAGCAAGGCTTTTAAAGTAACATCGAGACAGACTTCTTCTTTTGCTTCCCGAATCGCGGCAATCTCTAAACGCTCACCGATATCAACAAAACCACCGGGAATAGCCCAACCATAGGGCGGATTTTTACGTTCAATTAACACAATGGGCTGGCCAGGCTGATCCACTAATTCAATAATGGTATCAGCGGCAAGTAATGGTGTTTCAGGTCTGTAGTTTGGCACCGAGGGTTCCCCCATAGTTGTTACAACGAAGTAAATAACAGTATTTATTATTAATAATCATCTATAAGCTGGTTAGTGTAGAGAGGAATCCTCAAAAAGTAGTATCAGTTATCCCGGTTAATATTTTTAAAACGAATAATCCGGCGTCGATCTCTTTTATCCGGACGACGTTCACTATGTGGAAGCAATGTAGCATTAAGTTTACGTTGCTCAGTGAGCTCCTCACGCTTCTTTATACTTTCTTCACTCTCAGAATATAGTTGTTGCGCTTCTTTAGCCGGGCCGCGTCGACTACTTAAACCTTCAACCGTAATATCAAAAGTAAACGGTGTTTTATGAATCGATAATTTATCTGCAATGTGTATAACACGCGAGGGTTTAATACGCTGACCATTTACATGTACATGGCCACCATTGATGGCTTCAGCAGCAAGTTGTCTTGTTTTATAAAAACGAGCAGCCCATAACCACTTATCTAGCCGGGTTTTTATACTTAAATCATCTTTTGAATTTTTTTGCTTTGACATACTTTTAATTAAACACGGTGCTGAGAATTTTATTAGCGTGCGGTATCATTGTTATATGACAAGCGCTACAAAAGCAAACAGAAATTCCCTGCGTAACAAATTACACCAGGTATTACCTAAAAGCAGCATCCTGGAAACAGAGGAACAAACTCGACCCTATGAATGTGATGGTTTAACCGCTTACCAGCAAAAACCCTGGATTGTTGTTTTACCGGACTCAATCGAACAGGTACAAACTATTCTTCGTCTGTGCTTTGAAGAAGGTGTTCCTGTTGTTGCACGCGGAGCCGGTACCGGTCTTTCGGGTGGTGCATTGCCGCTGGCTAATGGTGTATTACTTAGCCTGGCCAAGTTTAACCGAATACTTGATATTAACCCGGATAATCGAAGTGCAACTGTTGAACCCGGTGTACGCAACCTTGCCATATCACAAGCCGCAGAAGAATTTAATTTATATTATGCCCCGGACCCGTCCTCGCAAATTGCCTGTACTATCGGCGGTAATGTTGCTGAGAATGCCGGCGGTGTTCACTGTTTAAAATATGGTTTAACTGTCCATAATATTTTACAACTTAAAGTGATAACCATTGATGGTGAGTTGATCACTATTGGCAGCCAGGCCCTCGATACACCAGGTTATGACTTGCTGGCACTTATGACGGGCTCAGAAGGTATGCTTGGTGTCATTGTTGAAGTTACGGTTAAACTTTTACCCAGACCAGAACAGGCTCAGGTGATCCTCGCGGCTTTTGATGATGTTGTAAAAGCTGGTGAAGCTGTTGCGGCCATTATTGCTGAAGGCATTATTCCGGCAGGTTTAGAAATGATGGATAACCCGGCGATACGTGCCGCCGAAGATTATGCCCATGCAGGATACCCTGTAGATGCCGAGGCCATATTATTGTGTGAACTTGATGGCACGCATGAAGAAGTCAGTGAACAAATCCAGTTTGTACAACACTTGTTGAAACAAAAAGGTGCAACCAGCTTACGTACCTCAGCCAATGAAGCTGAACGCTTAAAAATCTGGCTGGGACGTAAATCTGCATTTCCTGCGGTAGGACGTATTTCACCGGACTATTATTGTATGGATGGCACCATTCCACGACATCAACTGCCTAAAATTTTAAAAGACATCAGTGAACTGTCAAAAGAATATAACCTGTTAGTTGCCAATGTATTCCATGCAGGTGATGGTAACTTACACCCACTGATACTTTATGATGCAAACATTGAAGGTGAACTGGAACGTACAGAAGAATTTGGTGGGAAAATTCTTGAACTCTGTGTTGAAGCCGGTGGTGCGATTACCGGTGAACACGGCGTGGGTAAAGAGAAAATTGATCAAATGTGTGTGCAGTTTAAATCGCTTGAGTTACAAATCTTTCATGACATTAAACATTCATTTGATTCAAAGGAACTGCTTAACCCCGGTAAAGCCGTACCCACCTTACACCGTTGTGCTGAACTTGGTGGCATGCATGTTCATAATGGTTTACTTTCACACCCTGGCCTGGAACGTTTTTAACTATGAGTGTTAACCGAACACAGGAATTACAGGATCGTGTGCGGGCTGCGCTAAACGACAAGACAATGCTAAAAATAGTCGGTGGCAACTCTAAAGAATTTTACGGCAACCCTTCTCTTGATTCAGAAAATAATAAAACTGAAATTATCGAAACACGTATCCACCAGGGTATTACCAGTTATGAACCCAGTGAACTGGTTATTACGGCGCGTGCCGGCACACCGTTAAAAGAAATCGAAGCATTACTTGCTGAAAATAACCAGATGTTGCCCTTTGAACCACCGCACTTTGGTGAGCATGCCACCCTGGGCGGTGCGATAGCAACAGGCTTATCCGGTTCACGTCGTCCTTTTGCCGGTTCTGCTCGTGACTTTGTGCTGGGAACTAAAATCATCAGTGGCAAAGGTGAGATCATGTCCTTCGGTGGCCAGGTTATTAAAAACGTGGCGGGTTATGATGTCTCACGTTTAATGGTCGGCGCCATGGGCACACTAGGTTTACTGTTAGAAATTTCAATTAAGGTGTTACCCCGCCCTAATACTGAAGTGACACAGTGCATAGCTATGTCACAGCAACAAGCATTAAAAACAATGCGAGAATTTCATCAAACCTCATTACCGTTATCCGCATTAGCCTACGAAAATGAAAAACTTTATGTTCGCTTAAGCGGTGCAGAGAGTGCCGTTACTGCTGCGCAGAAAAAAGTCAGCGGTGAAACCATGCTGCATGCAGAAAATTTCTGGCGACAGGTTAATGAACAGTTACATCCTTTTTTTAAAAGTAATAAACCCTTATGGCGTTTATCTGTACCGTATATTGCGGCTATAGACATCGAAGAAAAAAGTTTTATTGACTGGTCAGGTGGCTTGTACTGGATACACAGTGATAAAGAAGCTGAAGAGATACAGCAGCTTGCCAGTGCCCAGGGTGGTGCTGCAACATTATTTAAAGTTACCGATAATAGCCATGCATATACTGAACGCTTTGCACCACTACAGGCGAAAATAAAACAATTTCACGTTAATTTAAAAATGCGTTTTGATCCGTATGGCATTCTTAACTACGGCCGGCTTTATTCAGATTTGTAACAGTTTGAATTAAAACACCATAATTAATACACCACTGATTTAAACAGCAGCTAAATTTTAAAATTACAATGCAAACTAAACTCGAACAACATTTCCTGCAATCGGCAAAAGGTCAACTTGCTAATAAGATCTTACGCAATTGTGTGCACTGTGGTTTTTGTACTGCAACCTGTCCAACCTATCAAATTTTAGGTGATGAACTTGATGGCCCGCGTGGACGCATTTACCAGATAAAACAAATGCTGGAAGGTGACCCGGTCACTAAAGAAACACTGACTCACCTGGATCGTTGCCTGACCTGCCGTGCCTGTGAAACCACCTGTCCTTCCGGTGTTGAATATGGACACTTGCTTGAAATTGGCCGCCACGAAG
>JAOUOK010000179.1 GCA_029880425.1 Gammaproteobacteria bacterium | reverse complement strand
TGTAGATTCCATGCCTAAGTG
Source organism: Gammaproteobacteria bacterium (assembly GCA_029880425.1). GTDB lineage: Bacteria > Pseudomonadota > Gammaproteobacteria > UBA6429 > Thiohalophilaceae > JAGLTQ01. The sequence continues at coordinate 5,027 of JAOUOK010000179.1, read as the reverse complement.
CATGTTTTTAGGGGATTATAGAGCAGGTATAGTTATATACAGGACAACAGGTAGTCTGAACTTAAGAGTTAACTCGTTAGTAGTAACTTACCACGAGCGTGATAAAAATGACTGCGCCGATCCAGTTATTATTCAAAAATGCCTGGATACACATTGCTGGTTGACGGTAACGAATCAGGTACTGGTGATAAACCATCAATATTATTGTAATAAACAGGGCGATGTCGTATACCGTCCCCAGTTGTAACTGTAGCCCGATTAAATAAAGTGCGATCAGCATCAAAACCTGCAAAATCCCGATAATTACGCGATCTGCATCACCAAATAATATCGCGGTCGATTTAACACCAATTTTCAGATCATCCATACGATCGGCCATGGCATACATGGTATCGTAGATGACAGCCCATAAAACCGTAACCACGTAAATCAGCCATGCAATTTTCGGAACACTGTTTGTTTGAGCTGCAAAAGCCATGGGAACCGCCCAGCCAAAAGCCATACCCAGCACAATTTGCGGCATATGAGTGTAACGTTTCATAAAAGGATAAACCCCGGCCAGCATTACACCGCCAAGGGACAGAAGGATGGTGAAGGTATTCATGGTTAGAACAAGTAAAAATGCACTAAAGCACAAGCCCATGAACAGCAACATGGCCTCATCTGGCGATACCCGCCCGGAGGCAATCGGGCGATCTTTTGTTCGATTCACCCTGGGATCAATTTCACGATCAGCATAATCATTAATCACACAACCCGCTGAGCGCATTAAAATAACACCGAGCACAAAAACCGTTAACACACCAGGGTGAGGAAACCCTTCCGCGGCAATCCACAATGCCCACAAAGTCGGCCAAAGTAACAGGAAAATACCAATGGGTTTATGTAAACGCATCAATAACGCGTATTGATATAAACGTTGCCTGACATGAAGCCAGTTTATCCCGGGGTTAAGGTGATTTTTCATAATTTTTATGTCACTACTTAAGATAATTTACCCAATTCACTTTTCATCACACTCAAATCATTCATTTCATACAGGTAAATGTGAAATTTCACTGACTATCGCCATATAAATGTGCTGACTTTATTGCAAAATTTCCTGGCAAAACTGTTTGGACTCTGAGCATGACTAATAATACCGGATTACTCAGAATATTTTATTGTTATTTTTCTCCCGCAGATTGGGTTTGCTGACAAAATCTCTTAGCAGGTAAAGTTTACACAATAAATTAACCGTACCTTTATTTGCTTAAAATGGAAGGTAAGAAAACCTCGTTCACTAACAGGGGTTTCTTATGCAAATAAAAAACTGAACGTCGCCCCCAAACACTCTCGGGCGGAGTGAATAAGCATTGAGTTGCACAGCTGAACATTCGTTGCCCTTTTTTTATTTCGGCAACTTCCAGAGCATCACGTTGAATACTGGGATCAGAAAACAGAATCTCACCTAGCGGACGGGTTCCGAGTTTACCCAGTGAACGACGGGGACCGGTTAATGTTTTATGCGGGATAACACTTCGCGCAAAAACCCAGGGGATATCACCACAATAAAGTAAGACTTCCCGAATAAATGCATAATGTTCAGGGTGAACACCCAGACGCAACGCTTCATTTAGCATAGGGCGCTGCCATTGTTGTGATAACACTTCTACACGAAATTTATTTTTGCAATTAAGCACAATCCTGCGTGTTAGAGAGCCTTGCTCAAATAACCATGGGGCAATATCTTGCTCTATCGCTCTGCCTAATAACATTTCGCGACTGCGCCAGACAGGCTCAAAGACATGGTTACCAAATCGTTGTGTTAAATTTTTCAATGCCTTTCAAAACTCTTTTGTGCGTAATACACATGTATGTAGTGTTCTCTTACTATAAATAGCTTAAACCGTTATATATTTTGTTGCTTGTCCAATCCAGCGATTTATTAATGGCTCAACATATTCCGGGTAATGTTGAAATAATTGACTGGCCATTTCAGCCACTTCCGGAATCAGCTCCTGGTCACGTTGTAAATCGGCGATACGCATTTGCATTATACCGGTTTGTTTGGTTCCAAGAACTTCTCCGGGACCACGTAATTCCAGGTCTTTCCTGGCAATTTCAAAACCATCATTAGTTTCCCGCATTACCGCTAAGCGTGAACGCGCATTATCTGACAAGCTACCATGATACATCAGTACACAGGCACTTTCCTGTGAACCTCGACCAACCCGGCCACGTAACTGGTGTAATTGGGCTAATCCTAAACGTTCTGCATTTTCAATAATCATTAAACTGGCATTCGGTACATCAACACCCACTTCTATTACCGTTGTCGCAACCAGTAAATCAATCTCACCTGCTTTAAAAGCACTCATGACTTTTTCTTTTTGCTCAGCTTTCATACGGCCATGAACCAGCGCGACTCTTACCTTGTTTAAGGCAGCAGAGAGTAAGTTGGCTGTATCTTCAGCTGCCTGTGCCTGCAAGGCTTCTGATTCTTCAATCAGGGTACAAACCCAGTAAACCTGGCGACCATCATGACAAGCCTGCTCAACCCGCTGCACCACGGCTTCACGCTTTGCTTCGGGAATCACCACGGTTTCAACCGGGATACGCCCCGGTGGTAACTCATCAATAATCGAACAATCTAAATCTGCATAAGCAGTCATGGCCAGGGTTCGCGGGATCGGGGTCGCTGTCATAATAAGCTGATGTGGATAGCCTTCTTTATGGTTACCCTTTTCTCTTAATGCTAAACGCTGGTGCACACCAAAACGGTGTTGTTCATCAACCACGATTAACCCCAGCTTTGAAAAATCCACGCCTTGCTGAAAAAGCGCATGCGTACCCACTACCACCTGGGCTTCGGCACTGTTTATTTTTTCGATCGCTTCGCGCTTGGCAGCAGTTTTTAACTTACCCGACAACCAGGTAACATTGATGCCTAAAGGTTCTAACCAGTTTTTAAAATTCTGAAAGTGTTGCTCAGCTAATAACTCGGTCGGTGCCATAATCGCTGTTTGATAACCCGATTCAATTGCTTGCAACATAGCCATAGCTGCAACCACGGTTTTACCCGAACCTACATCACCCTGAACCAGGCGTTGCATTGGTGTTGATTTTTCTATATCAAAAACAATATCACCAATCACTTTTTGTTGCGCATTGGTTAATTCAAAAGGTAATGCCGATAAAAATTTTTCTGTTAATTTAGTCTGCTTATTTAAAACGGGCGCCTGCTCTTTTTGCATCTCAACGCGCAACTGACGCATGCTTAAATGATGTGCCAATAATTCTTCAATAATTAAACTTTGTTGTGCAATATGTTCACCATCAGCCAACTCTTCAAGTTTTGTATCCACAGGCGGGTTATGAATCATTAACAGGGCTTCTTTAATTGATGGTCGCTGATGATTCTTCATCAATGCATCAGGTATTAATGCCGCTAGTTGTAACTCGTTATTTTTTAGTCGCGCAATAACCTGTGACATAATTTTTCGCAAGGTTAACTGGTGTACACCTTCAGTTGTGGGATAAACAGGCGAAAGGTTTTCATCCAGTTCAATATCATCTTTATCATTAATAAACTGGTATTCCGGGTGCGCCATTTCCAGGCCGGCTTTACCTCGCCGTACCTCGCCATAACATAAAAGTTTTGTACCGCGCTTTAAGTGTTCTTTTTGTGCATTACTAAAATGAAAAAAACGTAAAGTAATAAAACCGGTACCATCTGATAAACGGCATAACAACATACGTTGCCTGCCGTATTTAATATCACTGAGTTGTATTTCACCCTGTATCTGTCTTTCTTCACCGGGTCGGAGTGAGCCAATCGGGTAAATACGAGAACGATCCTGGTAGCGCAAGGGTAAATGAAAAAGTAAATCTAGCTGGCTATGAATATCCAGGCGTTGTAATTTTTCAGCCACTTTAGGGCCGACGCCTTTTAACTTAAGAAGTGAATTTGAATCAGTGGTGGGAGATTTCATTTTATTTTTAACCACAGAGAGCACAGAGGAATAATTTATTAAAAATGTTTTAACGCAGTGTCAGGCTGATACCCTCAAATTAGATTTCAGTTGAGGGACACTATGAGCCGGACATACAAAAAGATTTTTTCTCTGTGAACCTCTGTGCCCTCTGTGGTTGAAGATTTTTAATCTAATTCAAGCACAGCATCCATTTCAACAGGTGCATCTTTAGGTAATGAAGCTACACCAATCGCCGCTCGTGCAGGATATGGTTCAGTAAAGTATTCAGCCATAACTTCATTTACCGTTGGAAAATGACTCAGGTCGGTTAAGAAGATATTTAACTTGGCGATATCTTTTAAGTCGCCGCCTGCTGCCTGCGCAACCGCTCTGAGGTTTTCAAACACACGGCGAATATTTAACGCAATATCACCTTCGACCATTTCCATGGTTTCCGGGATTAAAGGAATTTGTCCTGATAAATAAACAGTATTATTAACTTTAACGGCTTGTGAATAAGTACCAATTGCCTGTGGTGCTTTATCTGTTTTAATAATTTCCCGCGCCATACTATTCTCCTAAAATTTATTATTGGTATATGGACTATATTCTTAAGAGGCTTACTTATTGTTCATACGGTTAATTCGTATCACTTCTTCCCTCTTTCTTAATTCACGCATAATACGCGCAAGATGTTGCCGGTTTTCAACCATCACGGTAAAGGTTAAGGTTGAATGCATTCCATCACGTTCAACAATATTTACATTTTCAATATTTGCTTCCATGTCAGCAATGGTTGAAGCTACTCGGGCTAACACACCGCGCTTACTTCGTACTAACAGCTCAATATCAATAGGGAAATCACCCTGTACATTTTCTTCCCATTTAATATCAAGCCACTTTTCAGGCTTATCACGAAAATCCGCAACGTTCTTACAATCCTGGGTATGAATAACAATACCGCGACCTGCAGTAATAAAACCCAGGATAGGATCACCAGGAATCGGGTGACAACACTTGGCATAGTTAATAACTGCACCTTCCGTTCCTTTAATTGCGAGAGGTTGTGAA
>JAOUOK010000178.1 GCA_029880425.1 Gammaproteobacteria bacterium | reverse complement strand
CCGACCCAGGAAGAAGGGTTTGCCCCGAACAGTCGTCGTGCCATGACACCACCGCATTTTAAAGAAGCACAAAAACAAACTGAAATTATGAGTGTTGATCAGGCTGTTGAAAAAACCAGTAGTCAAAAATCAAAAGAAGAAACTCCCGTCACCACGAAAAGCCTGACCGCGGCACAACTTTTTGAACGCAGCCAGCAAATTGCAAAGTTAAGTGCAGAAATTAACAAGCTAAAAGAAGCCTACCAACAAACACCTAAACACACATGGGTACATGGTGCTAACGCAAAACAATACCGCTTTGCCAGTTACATGGATGCATGGCGGGCAAAAGTCGAACGTATTGGTAACCTCAATTATCCCGCCCTGGTAACACGAAAAAATATTACCGGCAGTCTTTTACTTGATGTCGCCATTAACCCGGATGGCAGTATTCAGTCTGCACGTATCACACGCTCTTCAGGCTATCGTGAACTTGATCAAGCCGCATTACGTATCGTCAATATGGCAGCCCCCTTTCCACCTTTAACCAAGGACATTTTAAAAGATACGGATATCTTACATATTCCGCGTGTATGGCGTTTCCAACACGGCAGTCGTTTAAGAACATCAAATCAATAAGTATTTAATATTATGCGTTATAACTTGATATAACGATGTGTCTCATTAATACTTTAAAAACCTGAATTTTTAGAGTCAAAAATAATTATGCCTGATCGCTTCTCGCTTACTAACCAGTTTCTCATCGCTATGCCTGGTTTAAATGATCCAAACTTTCATCAAAGTGTCAGTTATATTTGCGAGCATAACGAAGAAGGCGCCATGGGCATTGTGATTAACCGTTTAACTGAACTGACTTTTGCTGATCTTTGTGAACAGCTTGATATTGAAATTACTGATAACGATGTCACTGACCATCCCATTTACCATGGTGGCCCGGTTGAAATCGAAAGAGGCTTTATTTTGCATAGCCCGGTTGGAGACTGGGAAAGCACCCTTGAGGTAACAAAAGATATTGGTCTGACCATGTCACAGGATATTATCCAGGCCATTGCTGAAGGTTATGATTCCGATAATACGCCACCTGAACATTTCATTATTACTTTAGGTTATGCTGGCTGGAGTGAAGATCAAATAGAAGACGAAATTGCTGAAAATGTCTGGTTAAACGTAGCCGCAACTAAAGACATCTTATTCAAAACAGCAGTGGAACAACGCTGGAATGCAGCTGCAGCCTCACTGGGTATTAACCTGCAACAACTCTCCACAGATATTGGCCACAGTTAACGTGACTAAAAGGCCATGAGTAAAAAACAACGCACCTTGCTTGGATTTGATTTCGGCACTAAGCGCATTGGTATAGCCATCGGCCAGGAAGTGACCGGAACAGCCCGTCCACTCACCACCCTGAGCGCGGTGAAACACAAACCGGACTGGGATAGCATTTCAAAAATTATTACTGAATGGCAACCTGATTTACTCGTGGTAGGTTTACCTTTACACATGGATGGCACAGAGCAAGACATGACCCAGGCAGCCAGGCGTTTTTCAAACCAGCTTAATGGCCGCTACCAACTTCCTGTTGCATTAATGGATGAGCGACTCAGTTCAGATGAAGCGGAAAGTATTTTAAGCGAACAATCTGCACCAGGTGCAACAGTATTGCGTGGTTCTGTGTTTCCAGACAAGGCACAAGTTGATATGATATCAGCGCAGCTCATCCTGCAAAGCTGGATAGAGCAAGAAAACAATAAGCAAATGGATACTTAATACCTTATGACAGAGCGTCCGCAAAACGAAGGCCTCGATACTCCCGCCCTTCTGGATAAATTATCCGGTGATTTAGGTAACCTATTACAAAACCGCAATATTGAAAATCCACTCATGATTGGTATCCATTCCGGTGGTGCATGGGTGGCAAATGAATTACACCAAAGCCTGGATATTAAGCAACCACTCGGTACGTTAAACATCACCTTTTACCGGGATGATTTCACCCGCATTGGTATGCATCCTCAGGTAGAACCGTCTAACTTACCGTTTAATGTCGATGATCAACACATCGTGTTAGTCGATGATGTCCTGCATACCGGTCGTACCATTCGTGCAGCCTTAAACGAAATTTTTGATTATGGTCGACCCGCCTCGGTCATTCTCGCGGTATTAGTCGAGCGCGATTGTCGTGAGCTACCCATTTCTGCCGATGTCGCCGCTACACGAATTGAATTAAAACCGACCCAGCACATTAAACTTAATCGTGATGAAAAGAATAATAATGTATTAACCCTCTCGATCGAGGAGGGCAAATGAAACAACACGATATTCAATTAGACAGCGAAGGCAAGTTACGCCACTTCCTGACCATTGAAGGTCTTAAAAAACAAATGCTGCTGGATATTCTCGACTACGCTGAAAATTTTTCCTCGGTCGGGAATCGCCAGGTGAAAAAAGTCCCTTTACTCAGGGGGAAAACCATTGCCAATTTATTTTTTGAACCCAGTACGCGAACACGCACCACTTTTGAACTTGCGGCCAAGCGTTTATCGGCTGATGTCTTAAACATCAACATTAATACCTCGGCAACAACGAAAGGGGAAAGTCTGCTTGATATGTTGCATAACCTCGAAGCCATGCAGGTTGACATGTTTGTTGTCAGGCATAACAGCAGTGGTGCAGCACACTTTATTGCGCAACATGTAGCGCCTCATGTCAGCGTGATTAATGCCGGTGATGGCAGTCATGCTCACCCAACACAAGCCATGCTGGATATGTTTACCATTCGCCGTCATAAACAGGACTTTACAAAGCTGACCGTGGCCATCGTTGGGGACATCATGCACTCGCGTGTAGCACGCTCACAAATCCATGCATTAAATACACTTGGAGTGCCAGAGGTCAGGGTGATTGGTCCGCAAACCATTATTCCAAATGAAGCCGCACACCTTGGTGTACATGTTTATCATGATATGCAACAGGGCTTACAAAATGTTGACGTAGTGATTATGCTGCGCTTACAACGTGAGCGCATGGAAGGTGCATTACTCCCAAGTGAACATGAATACTTCCACATGTTTGGCTTAACTGAAAAAAAACTTAAACTGGCAAAACCTGATGCTATTGTCATGCATCCCGGCCCAATTAACCGTGGTGTCGAAATTGAATCCACTGTTGCCGATGGTCCCCAGTCTGTCATTCTTGAACAGGTTACACATGGTATTTCTGTTCGCATGGCCGCAATGTCAATGGCACTTGGTCGTTCTTCGCTCGCGGAGGTTCAAGACTAATGCATATTAAAATCAGCAACGGTTTAGTCATTGACCCGGCCAACAATATTGAAAATAAGCACGATATTTATATTTCGGAAGGCCGCATTGCAGCGGTAGGTAAACAACCCGAAGGGTTTACACTCGATAAAACTATTGATGCCAGTGGCTGCCATGTAATTCCTGGTATCGTGGATTTACGCGCACGCTTACGCGAACCCGGGCTGGAAAATAAAGGCACGATAGCATCGGAAACCCGTGCCGCTGCTGCGAGTGGTATTACCACGCTTTGTATTCCTCCTGATACTACCCCGGTGATTGACAGTACCTCGGTTGTTGAACTCATCCATCAACGAGCACAAGAAGCTGGCTATGCAAAAGTTGTCACACTTGGAGCTCTCACGGCAGGTTTGAGCGGTGAACAACTTAGCGAAATGGCCCTGTTAAAAAAATATGGTCAGTGTGTCGGGGTCAGTAATGCCTTAATACCTGTTTCAAATAATTTAATCATGCGTCGAGCCATGGAATACGCCGCAAGTTGTGGCCTTACAGTATTTTTACATTCACAGGATGAAGGCCTGGCCGGAAACGGATGTGCACATGAGGGTGCGATCAGTACCCGCCTTGGGTTACCGGGTATCCCGGAAACAGCAGAAACCAATGCCATTGCCCGTGATTTGTTGCTGATTGAACAAACCGGGGTACATGCCCATTTTTGTCATATATCCAGCGCCCGCGCAGTGCAAATGATTGCCCGTGCCCAGTATGATGGCCTGCCTGTTACTGCTGATGTCACTGCGCATCATTTACACCTGACAGAAATGGACATCGGCTTTTTTGACAGTAATTGTCATGTCAAACCCCCTCTTCGTACACAGCGGGATCGTGAAGCCCTGGTTGCTGCCCTGGCAACAGGAAACCTCAATGCCATTTGTTCTGATCATGAACCCCATGATGCTGATGCCAAGCTTGCCCCCTTTGCAGAAACAGAAGCCGGTATTAGCACGTTAGAAACCTTATTACCCTTATCTCTTCGCCTGGCAGAAGAGCTGTCATTAAGTGATGTGGTTAACCGTTTAACCTGGCAGCCAGCAAAAATCCTGGGGATTGATGCTGGTACACTTTCAGTTGGCGAAAAAGCCGATATCTGTATCTATAATCCAAATACAAGCTGGATGATGGATCCGCAACAGATGCTAAGCAGCGGACGTAACACGCCGTTTGCAGGCTGGGAATTAAAAGGTAAAGTCGAGCATACATTACTAAATGGAAAAGTTGTTTATAGCATTTAGAAAATGCTTAAACCGCTAATAACCCAGGATAAGAATATAACCACAGAGGACACGGAGGCTCACAGAGTTTTTTATATTTTGTTTTCTCTGTGTATCTCCGTGTCCTCTGTGGTGAATGATTTTAATTTAAAATAAAGTAAATTTTATGAAACACCGTAATACCATTTTTGTTGAAGACTGTGAAATTTTAACGCACACCGCGTTTGATGGTGAACAATACATCATGCGTGTGCAGGCGCCAAAAATTGCAGCGAAAGCAACAGCGGGTAGCTTTGCCCATCTTACTGTTCATCCACTTCGTCCTATGCGTCGCCCTATTTCAATTATGCGCGTTAACAAGGAGCAAGGCTGGGTTGATTTTTTATATAAAAAACTCGGTGAAGGTACGGCTTTGCTTGCAGAACGACAAGTAGGTGAACTGATTAATATAATGGGGCCGATTGGTAAAGCCTTTGAAATCAAACCTGAACGTAAACGGCCATTATTAATTGGCGGTGGTGTGGGTATGCCGCCCATGATATTTATTGCAGAAAACTGTAAACAACTCAATGATAAAAATC
>JAOUOK010000177.1 GCA_029880425.1 Gammaproteobacteria bacterium | reverse complement strand
CAGGATCAAGAATAAAACTAGGGTGGAGGAAAAATAGAAAATAAATTTTTGCCGTGAATAACTGAGCCCGGAATTAATAATAATAGTTAGAAATCCTACGACGGAAATAATTATTATTAAAGGGAGAGTATTGCTATCAAAATTCAAGTTTTGTTGTAACGAATCAGCCAGGCGGCTGTTTAACATAGGTGTTAATATTAAAGGCAATGATATTGCCGCTAACCAGTACCATAATAAGTATAAATTGTTTTTCTTTAAAAAAAGAATGCCGACAGCTAAATATAATAATGCGAAAAACTCGCTGCTACTGAGGAAGCTAAGCCATAACATAATGTTATCCAGTGGCGGAGTACGGAATGTTTGCAGGCTGAAATAAATAAACTGGTCCAGCGAGTCAAAATTATATGAGAACGGGATAAAAGAATAAGCAAAGGGACTGTTGATTAATGTTAATAGCCCGGTTGCGATAAAAACAAGCAGGGCAACCAGACTTAAGCCTTTTAACTCGGAATGGTTCTTGTTGAATAGAGCCGCAGGTATTTCACCGAGTAGTGGGTGGTGCGTTCCCCAGCCTGTCAGGTAAAGAATAATTTTATCAGTATATGGTTTTGAAAAAATATAAAGGCGTTGTATTGCCAGTAAGACAATAAATATTGCTAATAAAAGAATAACAATTAGAAATATAAATTTACTGGCAAATTCACTTGCTATTTCAAGTGAGAGTCCGAAGAGTAACCCGGGCAATAAATAAAGCGGTGCCCAGAAAATAGCTGAACTTATGTTAGCAATAAGAAAAACATTAACCGGCATTTTACTCATTCCGGCAGTGGCAGGAATAATCGGGCGTAACAGGCCTATGAAACGTGACAGTGCAATACTTTTTACACCGTGTTGTATAAAGAAAGCATCTGCCCGTTCAAGAATTTCCGGGTGACGGGATAATGGCCAGATGCGATGCAGTGTTGTTTTATATCGTTTGCCAAGCCAGTAACTGAGGCTGTCACCTGCGATGGCACCAAGAGTAGCGAAAAAAACAGTAGGCCAGAATTCAAGTGCATCGATTGCAATGAGTGCACCAAACAAGATCATAAATATGGCGCCGGGTACAATTAAGCCGACAATCACTAGTGACTCGGCAAAGGCAACGAGAAATACAAACAGTAATGTCAGTGCTGGATATTGTTGTAAACCAAGAACCAGCTTTGCAATCATGTCTTCAGGCATAACCTAAAGTATACGTCATGCTTAAAGTTATTTTGAACGACTAAAGTAATTATTTATATTTTAAATTTATCGGCCAGGAGAACTGGAATATGCATCCCGGTAAAGTGATTACCGGGAAAACAATAAGTGAATCTGACTTATAAAGCAGAAAAGACTTTTTCAGCTGCGGCTAACGTTTTATTGATGTCGTCATCACTATGTGTGCTTGAGACAAAGCCGGCTTCAAATGCAGAAGGGGCAAGGTAAACGCCTTGTTCAAGCATGCCATGATAAAACTTTTTAAAACGCTCAGCATCACAGGCACTGACCTGTGCAAAACTTGAGATATTTTTTTCTTCTGTAAAGAAATAACCAAACATTGCACCTACCTGGTTAGTGGCTAGCGGGATATTGGCTTTTGCCGCACGTTCCTCCAGTCCTTTTACCAGGCTTGTTGTTTTCTCGGTTAATGCTTCAAAAAAACCGGGCTGGGAAATGATGTTTAAGGTTGCCAGGCCAGCAGCCATTGCTACCGGGTTACCAGATAATGTGCCAGCCTGGTAAACCGGGCCAAGTGGAGCAATATACTCCATGATTTCACGTTTACCCCCAAAGGCACCGACTGGCATGCCGCCACCAATGACTTTGCCCAGCGTGGTGAGATCAGGTTTGATATTGTAATAACCTTGTGCACCGCCGAGGGAAACACGGAAACCGCTCATCACTTCATCAAGAATAAGTACGCTACCGTATTCATCGCAGGTTTCACGCAGACCTTCAAGAAAACCGGCAACAGGAGGAATACAGTTCATATTGCCAGCAACAGGCTCAACAATAATACAGGCGATTTGATCACCGATTTCTTTAAATGTTTCTCTAACTTGTTCAATGTCGTTGTAACTCAGGGTAATAGTTTGTTCTGCCAGGGCAGCAGGCACACCGGGAGAGGTTGGTACACCCATCGTTAACGCACCAGAACCGGCTTTAACCAGGAGTGAATCGGAATGGCCGTGGTAACAGCCTTCAAACTTAACAATTTTATCTCGGCCGGTATAGCCGCGGGCAAGACGTAAGGCACTCATGGTGGCTTCAGTCCCCGAGCTCACCATGCGCACCATATCCATTGAGGGAACCAGTTCGCAAACCCGGTCTGCCATTTTAGTTTCGAGCTCGGTTGGTGCGCCAAAGCTAAGCCCATTTTGCATGGTGTCCTGCACACTTTTTAATACATCAGGATGGGCATGGCCAATAATCATCGGTCCCCATGAAGCCACGTAATCGATATACTGGTTGTTATCTTCATCATAAACATAAGGTCCTTTAGCTTTACTGAAAAAAATGGGGTCACCACCCACACCGTTGAATGCTCGTACAGGCGAATTAACACCACCCGGAATATGTTTTTGAGCTGCAGTAAAAAGTTCACTTGAACGGGACATGATAAGGATTCCTTAAATTAATTATATGAAAATAAATTTAAACTATTATAAATCAGACATGACCTTGTGGTCATCTTTGTGACTCAATATATCAATAAATTGACGAGTAGAACCGCTAATATCCTTCTGGCCAAATATGCTTTCGATAACAGCAAGCATATCAACATCATATTCCAATAAGCGGGCTGCATTGGCAGGCGTGATACCTCCAATCGCAACAACAGGAATACTAATCAATTGCTTTATATTTTTCAGAATAGAGAGTTCTGCCGCGGGTGCAGAGGGCTTGGTGGACGATTTAAAAAAACGACCAAAGGCAACATAATCAGCGCCTTGTTGTTGTGCGATTACGGCGTTCTCAATTTTATTATTACAGGTAACACCAATTATTTTATCCTGGCCAAGTTGTTTACGGGCGTTCTGAATACCAGTGTCTTGCTGGCCAATATGAACACCATCGGCATTCACCTCGTTAGCAAGTTCAACGCTGTCATTGATAATAAATAGCACATCATGCTTATGACAAAGCGAGGCTAAAATTTGTGCTTCTTCTATTTGTTCAGTTTTAGATGCAGTTTTATTTCGGTATTGCAGGATATTGATGCCACCAATAATTGCCTGTTCAGCTTTGGCAAGAAGCTCGTCACCCATGAGTTCAGGATCAGTGATGGCATAGAGACCGGATAAAAAATGTTTATTATTCATTCGCTATGTTGCCAGTAAAAACGGTTAGGAATGAGCTGGCCTTTCTCGCTGATTTTAAAAGCATGTTTTAATGTATTCCAGCTATAGTCCTGTGCCTCGTTAACCGCGTTAAAAAGGTCAAGCTCCTGGGCAAGGAGTGCCGCGATTGCTGATGCCAGGGTGCAGCCTGAGCCATGATATTCACCGGCTAAACGCTCCCAGCTAAAAGTTTCGATATGGTTACCATGGTGAAATAAAATATTATTCACATGTTTACTCTCTTCATGTGTGCCCGTGACAAGGACCGCTTCACAACCCAACGTCATTAACTTTTTTGCACACGTATCTAATTCCGTTTCACCTGTTAACAGCCTGGCTTCGACACTGTTCGGCGTTAATATCGTGGTATACGGTAAGATTAATTCCTGGATGGCTTCAATCATCCCGTTTTCTGTTAAATCTGTACCGCCCCCGGCTGCCAGAACTGGATCATAGATAACAGGTATTTTAGTGTTTTGTTTTAAAATTGTTGCGATAGTTTCAACAATTTTAAGTGAACCAATCATTCCAATTTTTATGGCTTTGATTTTCACATCATCGAGAAGTTTTTCCACCTGGTTTGTAAACAATTGTAAATCAACAGGCTGGAAGTCACTGACATTTTGTGTGTTCTGAACGGTTAACGCGGTAATTACAGGAACGGCATGCCCACCCATACTGACAATACTTTCAATATCTGCCTGGATACCGGCACCTCCACTGGGATCGAAACCGGATAAACATAAAATTGGAGGAGGTTGTATCATTTTTACTTGCCTGCTGGCTTTATGTTGTTTATATGGCCGCCTATTATAATCTAATGTAGACTTAAAAATGCAGATTGATTAAAAATAAAGGATTGGAAAATTGTCTGATTCTAATGGTCACGATTATGAACAACAGTTACTTAGTCTTCAGCAGGAGATAGAGCAACTGCGTAAAGAAAACTCCGATCTTGAAGAACGTTTAAGAACCTATTCTTTTGTCAACAGCGGACAAGTTTCTTTAATTAACAAGTTTATTGATAAAGTCCCTTTTGCTGTGATGTTAATTGATGAGCAACAAAATATTATTCATAGCAATACAGCGGCACAAAAATTATTTTCTTCATCCGAACCAGAAATGTCAGGTCAACATTGCACACAATATTTTAAGTGTTTTGATCAGAAGAAAGGTTGTCCTGTTGTAATTGCTGAAAATGAAGTAACACTTAAGCATATTGAAAGTGCTAAAGGTGACAAGTTTATAATGCATAGCGCCTTTGTTAGTGGTGAAGGTAGTGATAAATTTATTGTTGAAACATTTATTGATATTTCAGAAATTAAAAATGCTGAACAGGAGCTAGTCAAAACTAACAAGATGAAAGATGAATTCCTTGGTATGATTAGTCATGAATTGCGCACACCGTTAAATGTTATACAGGGTTATAGTTCATTGCTTGATGTTGAGCTCGGTGAGAATAAAAATAAAGATGTTGCAATGTATATTGATAACATTAAGCATTCAGGAGAGATTTTACTTCGGCTGGTAAATAACCTGCTTGAGTTATCCGATTTAACTGCTGGTAAGGTTAAGGTCGATAACATCCCTATGGAACTGGAAGTTATCGTTACCCAGTTAAAATATCGTCTGCAACCTGATTTAGAACAACACGCAAACAAACTTATTTACCACTACGAAGACATACCTCCCTTTGAGCAGGATCTTGCTTTACTGATGAAGGTATTATTTGAGGTTCTGGTTAATGC
>JAOUOK010000176.1 GCA_029880425.1 Gammaproteobacteria bacterium | reverse complement strand
AGTCAGCCTGTCTACCAGTGTTTCCCACTCCACGCGCCCTGTTTTGCCATGCGTCACATAAGCAAAATAACTTTTGTAATCCGTAATACCTAACTCATTCATACGGATAGTAAGTTTAGACAACAAAAAACTTTTTCTTAACTCGGGCAAACTAATGCCTGTTCTGTCCTCAAGCAGCTGAATCCATAACGCGTACTCAGCATCACTCATAGGCATCAATTCATTTAGCTGCCATTGAGTCTGTGACACTATTTTCTCCTGAGTAACAATCACGTACAGGCCTTATATTTATCCGTTATAAAATTGAAAGCAGTTAAGCTAACAACTTATAAACGGAAACCAGCAACCGAGTTACGTAATTCATTTGCTAATTCAGCAAGGTTACCGATAGACGCAGCAGTTTCATTGGTACCTGCAGATGTCTGGGTAGTAATTTCCTGAATTACATTCATGGTGTCAGAGATATTGATTGCAGCACTCGCCTGTTGTTTTGCAGAATCCGAAATTGTTCGAATAAGTTCAGCCAGATGCGTTGATACACTTTCAATCTCTTCAAGAGACTGACCCGCATCCTGGGCAAGTTGTGCACCCGATACTACCTCTGAGGTACTTTGTTCCATCGAAGCCACCGCTTCGTTGGTATCAGTCTGGATCGCTTTTACCAGTGCCTCGATTTGGCGTGTTGCATCAGCTGAACGTTCCGCAAGTCGTTGTACCTCATCCGCAACAACCGCGAAACCACGACCGGCTTCACCCGCCATGGCCGCCTGGATGGCCGCGTTCAATGCAAGAATATTTGTTTGTTCCGCGATGTCATTGATCAGCTCAACGATATCACCGATTTCCTGTGATGATTCACCAAGACGTTTAATACGTTTTGAAGTTTCCTGGATTTGTTCACGGATGGTATCCATACCATGAATGGTTCTTTGTACCGCGTCAGCACCTTTGTTTGCGATACCAACCGATTTATCTGCTTCATCAGCCAGCTCACCCGCATGGTTTGATACCGCTTCAATCGATACGGCCATTTCGTTGATCGCAGCAGATGCGCCGGTGATTTGTTGCGCCTGGTGATCAGAAGCTTCGGCGAGATGAATAGCGGTTGCCTGTGTTTGTTGTGCCGCCGATGATACCTGCTGCGTAGTGTCATTGATTGACGTTACCAGGGAACGTAATGCCTCGATGGTATAGTTAATCGAGTCCGCGATTGCACCCGTGATATCTTCGGTTACCGTTGCTGTTACGGTTAAGTCACCATCAGCGAGGTTACCCATCTCATCAAGTAATCGTAAAATTGATTCCTGGTTTCTTGTATTTGTTTCCTGGATTGTAATTCTTGATTGCTCAGTTTCCTGTAACCGACTCTTTGAATCACGTAAATATATAAATGCCAACGTAATAATCAAAATAAGTGAGAGTAACCCCATAATCGTTACGATGGTCTGGGTAATACGATCTTTAAATGTTGCCTGGTAAGAAGTCGATAAATTTTCAATCTCTTCTAATAATGCAGGTGAGGTGGCAAGAACACTTTCTGCCGCATCAGACACCTGGAACATTTCCGGAGAACGTTCAAGAATCGCACCAACCTGGTTACGTAATTCTTTAAATAAGGCTCGCACGGCTTTTAGTTTTTCAACTGACTTAGGGTGGGTAATTTGTTTAATACCCAGGTTACGATTACCACGTAACATATCTTCTACAACCCGGCCGAATAATGCCGCGTCACGACCAAAGCGGTCTGCCGCGGTAATCGCTTCTTCACCACCATCGAGTACACGGTTTACGTTACTCGATATACGCTGGGTTAACATCAACTGACGTGTTGCGATATAAATCTGATCGGGTGGCGCACCCTGTTCTGCCATAATCGTTACAACGTCATCCGATACAGCAAGTAAGTTAGGAATTTGCTCATTAATATTAGCAATTAAAGAACGCATATTAGCAACAACTTCACGACGTTTAAGGATAATATCTAAATTAGCCCTGTATTTATTCCAGACATCTTCAAGACTGGTCATCATGCCAAGCTCGGTAGCGCCTTCGATGTGCCATTGCAGTGTTTCATTGAAGTTGTTTCGATCACGTTGCAATGGTGGAAAAGCTTTGATATCACCACGCGATGCCTGTGAGGCAAGTTTTGCTAACTGCTGAGAAAGTACGCGTTGATCACCAATACGGTTAATATATTCACGATCTTTTGCATCCTGAATAACAATAAAGCTATAGGCAACACCCATCACAATAATTGTTATGATCAACATTACAATTAAGTACGCCATTATTCGGCCAGAACTTACGCCAGAAAATAGGCCTTTACTACTGAGCTTCATGATTAACTCCTACCGTGACAAACAAACTTTGTCTAAATTAAAAAATAACTAACTACGGATTTTTTATAAAATTTATATTTTTTTAATCCCGTAAACCAAAAATAAAAAACAATATATCTATATATTATTAACGTAAAAATACTCTAGCCTGCTCTCGCAGCCACCTCTAAAAAACCTGGATCAGCTGCGAGGTTATCCATATTAAATATGCCCCAATGCATATTTCCTTTACGAAACGCTCCCTGTAAATACTTTTTCATATTGTCAGAAACTTCAGGTACGTTATGTGTACGCTCTTCCTCAAAAAAATGTCGCATACCATATACTTCATCAACCATCAGCCCTGATACCAGCTCACCTTTTTTAATCAGGATGATACGGGTTTTGCGTCCTGCCTTAATTGCTTCACCATCGATAAAATCACGTAAATCCATAATGGGTAGCAACAAGCCGCGAATATTTGCGATACCTTTAACCCATGAAAGAGCGCTGGGTACTTTTGTCATTTCGGGTGAAATCAGAATTTCATCTACCTCTTCTAATTTTGATAATAAATTCGCTCCACCGAGTCTGAACCCCACCCCAGACCATGTTCTTCTTACTTCAATTTGTTGTGGCAAGCCTAATGCTTTACTACGGCTTCGGGATTCAATGTCCTGAAGCAAAGCATAAGATTTTGAAACAACAGCCATTTATCAGTGAGCCTTTACTTACAAAATCGAGCCAATTTTTTCTAATAAAATGGCTTCATCAATAGGCTTTGTTATGTAGTCTTTTGCGCCCTGACGCAAACCCCACATTTTATCGGTTTCCTGATCTTTGGTTGTAACAATAATTATTGGGATATTCTCTGTTTCAGGAGCCTTGGTTAAAGCCCTGGTTGCCTGAAAACCATTCATACCCGGCATTACGACATCCATCAAAACAAGATCCGGTTTCTTTGCCGTAATTTGTACAATTCCTGCTTCAGCATTATCAACAGAGTCTACACTGTGGCCATTTTTCTCAAGGATAGATTTGAGCACATGGACTTCTGTAGGCGAATCATCCACGATAAATATATTAGCCATTTATTTTCTCCTAATTCCTTACGATATTTTTTTCAATTGCTGTTTTTAGTATCTACAAACATTAAAAAAGCTAAACGTACTAATCCAGCACAAGCTGCTGTATAGCACTAAGTAATTCATCTTTAGTAAAAGGTTTTGTCAGGTACTGTTCTGATCCCACGATTCGGCCACGCGCACGATCAAATAAGCCGTCTTTACTTGATAACATGACGACTGGGGTATTTTTAAATACTTTATTATTTTTAATTAATGCAGTTGTTTGATAACCATCAAGACGCGGCATCATAATATCAACAAAAATGATATCCGGTTTATGATCGGTAATCTTAGAAAGTGCCTCAAAACCGTCTGTTGCGGTAAAAACTTCACAGCCAGCTTTCTTTAATAGTGTTTCGGCTGTTCGACGAATGGTCTTACTATCGTCAATCACCATCACTTTCAGATCTTGAAATCCATCACTCATTGTTTGTTCTGCCAACATCCTAAAAAGGTACCTAACCATATGTTTTTATTACGTTTCATATTTCTATACAAAAAATATGTAAACTTTTCCACATTTGGTTAATCTATTTAACACAGATTTTAATTATATTCCATAAGTATTTATAATCTATAGAATATTTTGTTTTTTTACATTATCTTATTTAACTTAAAAATAGGCATATTATTATCATGTCATAAAATTTAGATATACCACTTATCATCGCAATAATTAACTCTGTTTAACAGGGGAAAACGCATTGTGTCCCCTTAAATTATCGGCATAGCTAATATCAACTTAAAAAAATATCACGATGACCCAACAGGAAACTAGCGCTATAGTGCACTCGTATCGTACTCTTAACCGAGCCTTCTTTTTATACTAAACAGTCAGATTGTACCTATGTTAATCAAAATTGGTGTAGTAATGGACCCCATCGGGGACATTAATTACAAAAAAGACAGTACTTTAGCCATGCTACTCGAGGCTCAGAGCCGTGATTGGCAGCTTTTTTATATGGAGCAAGCCGATCTTTACATGAAACACGATGAAGCACGGGCAAAAATGAAGCCTCTGAAAGTCTTTGATGACGCAAAAAACTGGTTTGAACTAGGTGAGGATGAAGATCTTGCACTGGATTCCCTTGATGCCATCTTGATGCGTAAAGATCCTCCTTTCGATATGAATTATATCTATAGCACGTATATCCTTGAAAAAGCAGAAGAAAAAGGCACCATCATCATCAACAAAGCACAAAGCTTACGTGATGCCAATGAAAAGCTTTTCACCAATTATTTTCCGCAATGTATGCCGCCAACCCTGGTCTCATCACAGCCCGAGCACCTCAGGAATTTTTTTGACGAACATAAGGACATCATTCTTAAGCCACTTGACGGCATGGGCGGAGCATCAGTATTTCGCATAAAACCGGGTGACTCAAACCTGGGGGTTATAATAGAAACCTTGACCGAGCATGGTACGAAACTCACCATGGCACAGCGTTTTATCCCTGAAATAAAGCAAGGTGACAAACGTATTCTCTTAATTAATGGTGAACCGGTTCCCTATGCACTGGCGCGTATTCCAGCAAAAGGTGAAACCCGGGCTAACCTTGCAACCGGTGGAGAAGGTGTCGGTATTGAGTTGAGCAAGCGCGATCGCTGGATTTGTGAGCAGGTGGCCCCGCTATTAAAAGAGAAGGGCTTAATCTTTGTTGGTATTGATGTTAT
>JAOUOK010000175.1 GCA_029880425.1 Gammaproteobacteria bacterium | reverse complement strand
TTGATAAGAAATTAATAGGTGGAAAACTATTGCTTGAGCCAACATTCAAATTAAACTGACTGCAATCATTTTGCTTTATGCAATCCTGTACGGGTCCTGCATAGCTTATAAATGGAGTCACTAATAAAAGTGTCAATATTGATAGTATGTATTTATTATTTCTTTTCTTCATAAACATAATTTAAACACATTTATTTAGCCTGATATCACTGTTTACAAATATTTACATTAAAGTTCGTCGATATGAATTACATTGTTTAACTTTGTAAGCTGAGGGCTATTACGATGCAGCGATTTAATAAAACAAAATTAACCTCTTTAATAATCCTGTTATTTTTACAAATACCTGTTTGTACAGCAGTTGAAATTGCAAAAGGCATTCATTTTTACGGAAAAATACATTTATCTTTTGATAATTCTAATGATGGCGATAAAAGCAATAAATCACTATCAAGCAATGCCTCCCGTGTAGGCTTTAAAGGTATCGGCTCAATCAATTCAAATCTTGAGTGGTTATGGCAACTGGAACAAACAGTGAGATTCGATCAGACAGGTGGCCAATTTGCTACCCGTAACTCATATCTTGGTCTGCAGATTAAACAAAATCATAAATTTATATTCGGTCACCATGATACACCCTACAAGTTATCGGCAGGTTACTGGGGTTTATTTAGCGATACTGTTGCAGATCGCCTGGCGTTACTTGGTGCCAGCCAAATTGATAATTTCCGAATGAATGACAGGGGTGAAAATGCCATTCTTTATATAGGGAATTACCAGCCAATAGAAATTCAACTCATGTATTCTGCCAGTAATCCAAACAATTCAACAAGTGGCAGTGTTGATGATAATGAAACCGACATGTCCAGTGCAGGTATATTTTATCGTAAAGGTCCATGGTACCTGGCATTAGCCTATGAAGAATGGTCAGGGATGAATGTTACCAATATCAATACCACTAACCTGGAAAGAACACAGGTTAGTGGCTGGCGAGGTGCATTCAATTATACTTTTGGCCAACATCGGTTTGGTATGGTCTATGAAAATATTTCCCCGGGAGATATCACAAACTTCCCGCACTGGGACAGAGATGTTTATGGCATTAATTATAAATATGATATGACGAAGGATTACTACCTGGCATCACATTTGCTAAAAGTCACCGAGTATTATGGTAGTAGTAATACAGATGCGAGTCATTTTGGTATCGGTGTTTTCTATACGCCGGATAAACAATCTGAAATATACCTGGCCTATGCAATCACTAACAATAACAGTAATGCAAGTTACAATGTGGCTGATGGGGGACATGGTGATGTTGTTTTTCCCGTTGCAGCCGGTGAAGATCCACAGTCGATATCATTAGGGTTAGCATACAAGTTCTGATTCGAGGTCATATTACATCTGCATCGTATGTCAATCGGGAACATAGACAGCAAAATTTATTTACCATAGCCAGTTTAAAAGTTTTCTTTATAGCTTGAATATTTCTGTTTGGTAATTTTTTATCAGGTTTTAGTGTACGTATATTTAAGAAGTCCCGCATCCTACATGAGTGCATTGTGATGCGTTTTTTATATACTATTTTGATGGTTAATAGTTAAACTTTTCTTTCACCCATGAAAGTAATAGCAGTTAGAGTCCATTACTTAGATTGTACCTTTTAACTTGAATATAATCACATCACGAATAATTGATTCACTCATACGATGTGGTGCTGAAAAGGACATTGTCTGAAAACCATTACTTTCAAATACCTCAATTAACGCATTACGCTTAGGATTATTACTGTTAAAAGCCAATACAATAGCGCCTCTTTTTTTCAGGCAACTTTTCCAGGCATCAATACATTGTTTAATAACGGATAATGGGTTGCGTGTTTTATCAGTTGTAAAATGTTGCACGCCATAGGGAAGGTCGCTGATTAATAAATCAAATTTTTCTTTTTTAAAGATATGATTGGTATTTCGTGCATCGCCATTTACTACGCGCATACCGGTGTCTGCTGAAGTAAAATCAATAAACTTCCCGTTTTTCTTGGAACCACCAATAAAACCATCAGATATTTTGTGTTTTTGTCTATGCAGCTTGGTCCATTTTTTCAAATTACGATGAATATCTTCCAGGGCTTTAGGGTCCTGTTCGATGCCCCTAGCCTTTATGCCGTACTGCATAGCCCATAACAAGGTGGTAGCGCGCCCACACATGGGGTCAAGTAAACTTATTCCCTGCTCTGGTTTGGCATTAATTGTTGCAAGCCCAACATTAATCAGCATCTGGGTTAAGCGCTCGTTGGTTTTTCCTTTGAATTTACTACCAAAGATAAAATCATCATGCAGTGGGAAATCAGCAGTTATATCCAGTGGTTGGAGTAATTCACTATCAATGGCATAGATACCCTGAACAAAAGAAAGCTTCAGTAATCTCTCGAAATCTTCGTGCTTAATTTCAAGCTCAAAGAAATTAAGTGAGCCTTTATTTATATGGTTAACAGTGATATCACCAACAACAGCAAGCAATTCTTTTTTTGCTACTTTAATAAAATCAGAAAAATAAGCCGCTTTTGCTTCAGGTGATATTTGTAGTGCAATTTTTTTCATAGTGTTAAAACCGAATAATTCTATTTGTTAACTTGAATCGATACAGGCAGATTTTCAAATTTTATTTGACAGCTTTTTAAATCGAAAATCACATTTACGGTTACCATCCGTACTTTTTAATAAACACGGTTTACGATAGATATAGTTACTGGTTTTCATAGAATACGCGTGTTGAGTCCTCTAGAAAATCATTAAAAGAATTTCATCTGATGTAAACCATTCTACTGCTTTACCAACTTGTTGGCTAACCTGCACTATTATAGTGGCAACTAGTCAACTGTAATTGCTAGGTAAAGTTAAGCTTTGATAGGCGTGGCTGTAGTATTATTCTGGCGGCATTAAATCCTCGCCTAAAGCGCGCTGCTTGAGCCAGTTTAGAGCAGGACCAAATGGCATTCGCGTGCTGATCTGTTGTGGCTTGATTTGATTCAGGGGGCTAGCATGTTCGGCAATGCGAAATGAGAAAACATAATAAGGCTCCTGCCCCATGCGCAGATCGGTAATGCTGACATAACGGCCATCGTCTGATAGTGAGTAAAAACCTTTTGAAAAGTAACGAATCTGGTTCGCCTTCTCAAAATCTTTTGTTGCCGCTTCTAGTTCTGCGTCCTGTTTATAGCGGGTAAAACGAATTGATCCACCTGGTCGAGTTATCGGATCTAACAATGAGTAAAATCCTTCAGAATAACTATCTTCATGACGGAGAATGATACGCCAAAGTACGGTATTAAAGGGGCTTGGGATAACCAGGACCTGTGATTCAGTAAGCTCACCTGCTTCCGGTGTATTCATTACCTGTTGAGTAACGTATGTTTGTGCCCCTATAGCCCAGCCTGCATATACTGTTGAAAGAATAAGTCCCAGGTGATTCCAGCGTAGTCGATTTGTATTAGTTTTCACTGCGCTAAGCATAAGCCCAACTAATAATGGCAGTGTGTAGAGGGGATCGATAATGAATAGACTACCTAAGCCAAAGGGATGATCACTAAACGGTAAGGCAAGCCGGGTACCATAAATGGTTAAAGCATCAAGCATCGAATGGGTAAACAAAACGAGTATAGTCATCAACCACCAGTGTTTGAATAACCCTGATGATCGTGTAGCTAATGACAAAAGATATGCAATGGGAAAAGAAGCCAGTAACTGCCAGAAAAATGCATGTGTCTCGGCGCGGTGAAGCACCATGTCATTGACTACATCACCTTTATCAATAAACACATCAAGATCAGGCAAGGTACCAATAACAGCCCCGGTTAAAGCGGCCTGCCATAATGGCCGCTGCCTTGCCAAGACGGCGACACCAATTGCTGCACCTAATGTTGCTTGTGTTATTGAATCCATAGTTGACCGTAGTGAATGATTGAAAGACCTATATAGTTTTTGCCTGTTTAATTTTACAATTTTTATACAAGCCAATTATAGCTAGTAATACACGTTACCGTGTTTCCAATATCTTTTATTTCAACATTAATAGCAATTGAAGCGCGTCCATTTTTGAAAATTGTAGCTGAAAGTCCCCTGTGAATTATTGTTTACCGATGCCCATATAATCCAGGGAAAAGCATGAGGCCAGGTTTTATTTTGCAGGATTGAAGTGATATAGGGAATAAAAGCAATTACAATGGCTAAAGTACTAAGTAGTTCTTTATACATTTTTTATTCAACGGGATGACAAGTCAGTTAAAATGATACAATGCTAACCCTAGCGTTATCAGTATAGCAAAGTAGATAAATAACCTGCCAAGATTGTCATTACCTTTATGTTCATTTTTGTAGCGTAACTTTAATTCTTCAACCTCGCTATCGTTAAGGTGAGAGCAATGGTTACATCGGGGATATTTCCTGGGATAACGCAGCTGGCAGCGTGAACATTTTTTGCTAATGACAATTCGGGGTGGAATAAACATTCAGCTGCTTAACATGTTTGAATGCGAGTACCAGTAAAACAACCATGAATGATCTTATTCATTATTTTCTTAGTTCTTGTGATGTTTCTTTTTTAAGTTGTTCATTTAATATAATTAAGAAAACAAAGTTTAAGCCAAGTAGAACAATGACAGTTAATAGTGCATTGACATATTTCTCAGCATTATAATTATGAATTCTTTTATCATTTTTACTGCTATTTACCTGTTCAATATATGATTTTTTTAAATCATCAATATTCGTGAATTTGTTTATTTCCTGAATTTTCTTATTATAGAGTTGCTCATTTTGTTTCGGTGCAATATCGGTATGCTCAGTATACATCCAGGAGAATGCCAGCCCCGAAATTAGTAACGCGATAATGTTTATAATTTGTAAGCCTTTGCGAATCATAGTTTATTACCTGTATATCAATTAAAATTTAATTATACGCTTCATTTTAACAGATGAATTAATGAGCAAGTTAAATATTCCGGTTAGTTTACCATGTAGTTAAACGTGTTTCAGTAACCATAACAATTAGGACAAGGAACAGAGAAAAGCGAATGGCTTTTGATATGGTTAGATTTTTATTCGCCATTCTTTTGGCCAGCTT
>JAOUOK010000174.1 GCA_029880425.1 Gammaproteobacteria bacterium | reverse complement strand
CTCTTTCTCCAGCTGTTCCAGCAATGGAATAATTTTTTCTTTAATATCTTTATGTATCACAGGCCCGGTATGTTTTAAGCGGACAATGCCTTTTTTGTCGATAACAAACGTTTCCGGAACACCGTATACACCCCAGTCAATTCCTGTCAGTCCCGCGATATCACTAATACTAAGCTGGTAAGGATCGCCATAACGGCTCAGCCATTGGCGCGCATCCATGACTTCATCTTTATAGTTCAATCCAATCAGGTTCACCTTGTTGTTCTTAACCAGCTCATTTAAAACCTCGTGCTCTGCACGACAGGATACACACCAGGATGCCCATACATTTAAAACCCAGACTTTGCCCAGCATATACTCCGGAGAGAATGTTTTATCATTCTGATGTAGTAAGGGTAAGGTAAATGTTGGCGCAGTTTTACCAATAAAAGGAGACGGCAATTTACGCGGGTCTTTTGTTAAGCCTATTGCTAAAAATACAACAAGTACAATAAATGCAAATAAAGGTATCAGGGCACGGTTCATACTGTTGCCTCGCGCTTATCAGATTCTGCCATTTTTTTAGCTAAACGATAACGACGATCAGTTGCTGCCAGTAAACCACCCAATGCCATTATTATTGTACCCAACCAGATCCAACGAATAAACGGTTTCACGTATATACGTACACTCCAGGCCCCCTCTTCTCCACGGGGTTCACCCAGGGCAACAAACAGGTCACGTGTTAAACCCGCATCAATCGCGGCTTCTGTCATCGGCATTTTTTGCACCAGGTATACACGCTTTTCAGGATTCAGGTCTGTAATATATTGACCATCTTTAGTTACGCTAAGATTACCTGTTTGCGCAATATAGTTTGGCCCTTGTTCTGATTGCGCACCTTTAAACTCAAAGCTGTAACCTTTTAAAACAAATTTTTCACCCGGTACCATCCTGACATCTTTTTCTTCGCTGTATATCGAAGTCAAGGTAATACCCACAATAAAGACTGCAACACCTATATGTGCGAAACTCATACCATAAAAACTACGCGGAACACTGGCTAAAGCTTGTAGTGAGTAACCTTTATTCGCCAGACGCAAACGAACCCCTTGTAAAGTGGATAAGGTAATCCAGATTGCCAGCATTAAACCAATCGCGGCACCAAAACTATATTCATCAGCCATTAACGGTAATAACAACCCGGCAACTATACTAATCACCAGTGAAGGAGCCAGCGCTTTTATTAAGCGTCCAGGTTTATCCTGTTTCCAGCGCATCATTGCACCAACACCAATTAACATGGCTAAAGGAATCGTCAGTGGAACAAAGACACTGTTAAAATAAGGTGGCCCCACTGAAATTTTTCCAACACCCAGTGCATCAAGTAATAATGGGTACAATGTACCTAATAACACACTGGCTGCGACCACAACTAAAATAACATTATTAAATAATAACGCCGTTTCTCGTGAGAAGAGATTAAATGATACTGAGCTGCGAATACTGGGTGCTCGCCATGCATACAACACTAAAGAACCACCAATCACAACAATAAGGAAGATTAAAATAAACACACCCCGTCCCGGATCAGTTGCAAAAGCATGAACCGAGGTTAAAACGCCTGAACGCACCAGGAAGGTACCAAGTAAACTCAATGAAAAAGCAGAGATAGCGAGTAAAACCGTCCATGCTTTAAAGGTTCCGCGCTTTTCTGTTACCGCTAAAGAATGCATTAATGCTGTACCTACTAACCAGGGTAAGAAAGAGGCATTCTCTACAGGATCCCAGAACCACCAGCCACCCCAACCAAGTTCGTAGTAGGCCCACCAGCTGCCAAGTGAAATACCCAGGGTTAAAAAGATCCAGGCAATCGCTGTCCAGGGACGAGACCAACGCGCCCATGCTGCATCAAGCTTGCCACCCAGCATTGCCGCAATGGCAAAAGCAAAAGCTACTGAAAATCCAACATAGCCCATGTACAACATTGGTGGATGAATCGCTAAACCAAAATCCTGTAACAACGGGTTTAAATCGCGGCCTTCAGCAGGTGCAACGGCAAGGCGATCAAAGGGGTTGGATGTCAGTAACATAAAGAGTAAAAAACCAACACTGACCATACCCAGCACGCTAATCACGCGAGCCAGCATATCCTTTGGAATACTTTTGCTAAAAACAGTAACTGCGCCTGTCCAAAGAGATAATGTTAACGCCCAGAATAATAATGAGCCTTCATGCCCGCCCCAAACAGCCGATATCCTAAATAGCAATGGTAATTGGGTATTGGAGTTACTGGCGACATAAAGTACCGAAAAATCATGAACGATAAACGCATACGTTAAGGCTGCAAATGCAATGAGCATAAAAAATAACTGTAAGCGTGCAATCGATTTTGCCATTGCCACCCAGCTGTCAATGCCTTTTGCTGCACCAATAACAGGTAAGCTGGATTGGACCAGCGCGATGACCAGCGCCATAATTAATGCAAAGTGACCAAGTTCAGGAATCATATTTAATTACTTTTTAAGATTAAAATTTATTTTTTAGCTTTCTTTAACGATTCCGCGACTTCAGGCGGCATGTAATTTTCATCATGCTTCGCCAGCACTTCTTCTGCTACAAAAATACCATCGGAATTTAACTTACCACGACTAATAATACCCTGACCTTCTCTGAATAAATCAGGTAAAAGCCCGGTATATTCAACAGTCACGGTTTTCTCATAGTCAGTTATATCAAAAAACACTTTTAGCGTATTTTTTTCTTTCTTAAATGTACCTTCGACAACCATGCCACCCATACGGAATAACTTATTAACCGGTGCTTTACCTTGTTTAACTTCAGACGGAGAGAAATAAAACATCAGGTTCTGGTTAAAGGCGTACAAAGCAAAGCCGGCTGCCACCGCGATGCCGGTTATCAGGAATATAATAAAAAATAAGCGTTTTTTACGTGCAGGTTTCACAATCGTTCTCTTTAAAATTTATTGATTTAAATAATTTTGACGTTTGATTCTATGCAGTTGTTTTTTCTTTGCCATAACAGGAAAGACAACATTTAAAATCAACACCAGAAAGGTTAATCCGTAAGATGCCCAGATATAAAAATTATATTTTCCAAAATCCAGAAATTCCATATTAACTTTCCTCAGCCAGTTCTTTTACCCATTTACTTTTTTGTTCACGCACTAATATCTCGGTACGGACTCGCATAAATAAATTGCCTATATAAAAAAGTTTAAAGGCAACAGCCATGATTAATAACGGGATTAACATGGAAAGATGAATAGAAGGTTTATCAAACTTGGTCACCGTTGGCCCCTGGTGAAGGGTATTCCACCATTCTACTGAATAATGAATAACAGGTATATTAACTACGCCCACTATAGCAAGGATAGCAACAGCCCGTGCCGCGGTGCGTTTATCTTCAATAGCATTATATAACGCCATAACGCCCAGGTATAAAAATAACAGTAAAAGTTCCGAGGTTAAACGTGCATCCCAAACCCACCAGGTATTCCACATCGGTTTACCCCAGATCGAACCTGTTGCCAGTGCGAGGAAGGTAAAACTCGCGCCGATCGGTGCGCTGCAAATCATTACAATTTCTGCAAGCTTCATACGCCAGATTAATCCAATTGCACCAGAAATAGCCATGACCATATATATAAAGAGTGACATCCAGGCGGCCGGTACATGAACAAAAATAATCCGGTATGCTTCGCCTTGTTCATAATCTGTTGGTGCGGTAACCAGGCCACCGTATAACCCTGCTGCAAACAACAGGATAAAAAGTCCCATAATATAAGGTAGCCACAAGCCCGAAATTCGATAAAAGTATGGGGGTGAGGCAAACTGGTGGTACAGACGGGTAATACTCTGAGTAATATTCATTTATTAATTCAAACTCACTTTCAAGGCAGCAGCTATAGCGAACGGTGCTAAGGTAATTGCCAGAATCAAAATAGCCAACATCATAGCCAATTGTGCTTCAGCTGAGAATCCTTGCACCGTATTTTGTAATGCAAGTGTCGCAAATATCAGCACCGGTATATACAGGGGCAAGATTAGCAAAGATAAAATCACGCCACCTTGACGTAGCGCAACTGTTAGCGCAATTCCTACCGCACCAATTAAACTTAATGTCGGTGTCCCTAACAACAGTGTCAGTAATAACATCCCGGTCGTTTCCGCTGACAGGTAAAGTAACACTGCAAGTAGCGGGGTTATTAGAATCAACGGTAAACCGGTAATGAGCCAGTGTGCCGTAATTTTCGCTGTAACCAGGAATGATAATGGGACCTTCAATAACGTCATTTGTTCCAGACTTCCATCCTCAAAATCTGAACGGAATAAATTGTCCAGCGATAACATGGTAGCTAATAACGCTGTTACCCAGATAATCGCCGGTGCAATTTTTTGCAATAATACTTTATCGTCACCAATCGCGAGCGGAAATAGAGAAATAACCATGACAAAAAAAATCAACGGGTGAATAATTTCTGAACGACGGCGAAAAGCAATGAGCAAATCACGCTTTATTATTTGAGACCAGGCATTAAACATAATTTATTTACTTACTTAAGCTAAATTGATTCACCGGCAAGCCGGATAAATCAATATCATGATGCGAAGTTAAAATTAACATACCACCCCGGGCAATATGTTTCTTTATCAGGGTTTCAAAAAAAATAACGCTGCTTTTATCTAATGACGTGAAGGGTTCATCGAGTACCCAGAAAGAATTATTTGTCATCATTAAGCGCGCGAGCGCAAGCTTTCGCTTTTGTCCTGCTGATAGGAGACGACTTAATACATCCGATTTTTTAAACAGGCCAATTTTTTTTAAAACCTCGCCCGTTTTTATATCGGAGGCGGTCGCCATTGAGCGCATTAAATTAAGGTTTTCTTCAACGCTAAGTTCATCCTTGATACCGTTTTTATGTCCGACAAAAGAAATATTTTCAAAGTACTCAGGCAACGATGATGTTGATTGGTTATTCCATAAAATTTCACCTTCATCTGCAAGCCGAAAACCACAAAGAATCCGTAATAAGCTGGTTTTACCGCTACCATTTTCCCCCTCTAAAAACAGTACACTTCCGGGGCTTAAAGATAAATTTAAACTCTCAAACAGAACCTGATCATTACGCCAACAGGCCAGATTTTTTACCTGCAATTCACCGGTAAATACGTATTTTTGTTCC
>JAOUOK010000173.1 GCA_029880425.1 Gammaproteobacteria bacterium | reverse complement strand
GGGCCTTCAACTGCATCAACCAGCAACAGCACAGAATCCACCATAGAAAGAACTCGTTCTACTTCACCACCGAAATCAGCATGCCCCGGTGTGTCCACGATGTTAATGCGGTAATCATTCCATTTAACAGCCGTATTTTTCGATAAAATCGTGATACCACGTTCTTTTTCAAGATCGTTAGAATCCATCATACGTGTTTCAGCTTCGCCACGCGTTTCAAGCGTACCTGACTGAAGTAAAAGTTGGTCAACCAGGGTAGTTTTACCGTGGTCAACGTGGGCAATAATAGCGACGTTACGCAGATTCTCAATCACTGGGGATTTCTCCGGAAATGCAAAAAGTTGCGCATTATATAGCTGAATTGGCGATTTACCCAGCAAATTCTTACAAAAATCGTCTTTTTGTCCTTTTTCAAAACTGATATCACATCAAGATCAAGCCAGGCTGGTATAAACCAGGCAATAATCAACCTTAATGTTTTTACACAAATGCCGTTACATTTATCAGGTATCCGGATTAATGGATTATTTACGACTCAAATAAAAGACAAAATATGACTGAAAAACTAGATGATCATGAATGGTCACAGATAAGAGAAACTGTGTTAATAATCAATGTTGCGGTTGCACGTATTAAGCACGCGATGACTGATGGCGATGATTCGGTTTCGATCCTGAGCCAGTCTTTTATTGATATGGTGAAATCTGCTCAGCAGATCACCAATGACGCAAAAGATATCGAAGCCTCACCAGCTAGAGATAAAATAGATAAAGAGTGCATGGAAATCTCCCGTCAAATTCAAAACTCGGTGATTGCCTTCCAGTTTTATGACAAGTTAAGTCAGCGAATGGGACTCATTTCAGAGGCATTAAATTCATTAACGGAAGTCCTGAAAGACAGCAGCAAAACACATGAACAGGAAGAATGGAAAAACCTGCAGGACACCATTCGCCTGAAATATACCCTCGATTCAGACCAGGAGATGTTTGATGCTGTCATCAACGGTATGTCGATTGAAGAGGCACTGAAAATTGCGGTGGAGAAAACCTCTGAACACGAAATTGAGTTTTTTTAAACCCTGAATAATTTTATTCGCTGGAATGAACCAGGTGCTCTAATCGATAACCCTGATGATAAATAGAACTCAGGCGCCAGCCTTTATCAGGATCAATGTCCAGTTTCTTACGGATACGACTCATATGAGTATCGACTGTCCGTGTATTCAGCCCAAGGTCATAACCCCATACTGCTGAAAGGATATGGTCCCGGGATAATAAACGGCCCACATTCTTAAATAAAAACTGAACCAGTTTAAATTCTTTCTCGGTAAGTTTAATTTGCTCACCATCAATACTCACTTCACGTGAAGTTGAATCAATTCGATAAGGTGATAACTCGATCACTGCAACATCACTATTCGGGTTTGTACGCCGTGCCACCGCGTTAATCCGTGCAATCATTTCTTTGTGCCTGACAGGCTTGGTAATGTAATCATCAGCACCCAGGGTCAGGATTTTCGCGACATCATCTTCAGTCGTTTTTTGCGTGACAAAGATAACCGGGATATCAATGTCATCATGACTATTAAGCCAGTTAAGGGTCTGTTCACCATCAAACTCGGGCATAATCCAGTCCAGTAAAATAATATCAAAATTTTTACTTCTGACATTCCTGATAAAATCCTGCCCACTGGAATAGTGCACGCACTCATGACCCTCTTCTTCAAGCCATAACATTAAAAGCGCAGCAATATCTGGATCGTCATCAACGATTGCGATGTGCATAAATTTCTTTTATCCCTGTTTTTTATTAAATCTGAATTGCTAATTTAAGCAAATCCTAATACTAAAAAGTAATTATTTATTATTATAAAAGTTACGTGTACCGTTGTTATGCCAAATTATGGGCATATTAGCAATACACTTCAATCAATTACTCATAACTAATTCAAATTATTGCAATTTCTGGTATATTTTATCTTCGTTACCCCGACAGACTCTTTCATTATAGACCGTAATAATGCAAAAAATTTTTAAATCAATATTGCTTGTTTTTTTGGGACTTGTTCTGGCTTCATGCTCATCCATGATTTCTTCCGCTACCAATAAAATGGCAAAAAATCTCTCGAGTGCAATTATTAATAATGATGACCTGGCAACGGTTAAATCCGGTGCCCCTGCTTATCTCCTTATGCTCGACAGCTTTATTGAAGGCGATCCGAATGACGCCAACATGCTACTTTCAGCCTCAAAACTCTACGGCGCTTACGCCGGTGTTTTTGTTAAAGATGTCGCCCGAGCCAGGCGCCTGACACAGAAATCACTGGATTTTGCCTTACGTGCAAACTGCCTTGAATTTAATGACCGCTGTGACTTAAAAAACATGGACTTTAAAAAATTTGAACAAACCATAAAGCAATATGAAAAAGAGCAAATTGAGTTTCTTTTCACCCTTGGTTCGAGCTGGGCAGGCTGGATACAGGCACATAGCGGTGACTGGAATGCCGCTGCAGACCTGGCGCGTGTCACCTTGATTATGAAGCATGCTTTAAAACTCGACGAACAATACCAGTCAGGCCAGGTTCATCTCTACCTCGGCGTATTAAACACCCTGCTTCCCCCCTCGTTAGGTGGTAAACCTGAAATAGGCAAACAGCATTTTGAAAAAGCCATTCATTTTTCAGAAAACAAAAACCTGATGGCAAAAGTTATTTATGCTGAGAAATATGCACGGCTTATGTTCAAGCAAAAACTCCATGACAAGTTATTAAACGAAGTATTAAAAACTGAACCGCGCAGTAAGGGATTCACGTTAACTAATATGCTGGCTCATAAACAGGCGAAAGAACTGCTGGCAAGCGGTAAAGACTACTTCTAAACCTCACTATTTTTATCAGGCTGTTGATATAATTGAACATCACAGCCTGATTTAAAGAATTCGTAAAGGAATCACAATGAAATTTAACATCACACGCCTGCTCATTTTAAGCCTCTTATTATTTTCTACATCAGGCCATGCCGCGACAATAAAAATTGCCACGCTATCACCCGATGGTACAACGTGGATGAAAAAAATGCGCAGCGCGGCTAAAGACATTGCAACACAAACAAGTAACAGGGTAAAAATTAAATTTTATCCTGGTGGCGTCATGGGTAATGAAAACGCAATTTTACGAAAAATGCGTATTAACCAGCTGCAAGGCGCGGCGGTAAGCAGTGGCGCATTAACCCGCTATTACCAGGATGCCAGTATTTATGGCATGCCTTTCCTTTTTAATTCACATGCCGAAGCCCTCTATGTTCGCAGTAAAATGGACAAACTCATTATCCAGGGCCTGGAAGAAAAAGGACTTGTTTCATTTG
Organism: Gammaproteobacteria bacterium; assembly: GCA_029880425.1. Taxonomy (GTDB): domain Bacteria; phylum Pseudomonadota; class Gammaproteobacteria; order UBA6429; family Thiohalophilaceae; genus JAGLTQ01. Next base: position 1,824 of record JAOUOK010000173.1, on the reverse strand, counting down.
GCTTTGCTGAATCCGGTTTCGCTTACATCCTGTCGAATACCCCGGTAAAAGAGGTTAACGAATTACGTCAATTAAAAGCCTGGATTCCCGACTCGGAAGAAGCACGACAAGCAGCTACCGCCTTTAAGTTTAAACCCATCCCGCTACCCTTTAGTGATGTACTGGCTGGGCTACAAACCAGCTTAATTAACACTATAGCCAGCTCTCCCATTGCCGCGATCGCCTTGCAATGGCACTCACAGGTGAAATACCTGACTGATATGCCTTTGCTTTACGGTTCAGCCACACTGGTTATCAGTAAAAGCGCAATGAAAAAACTTAAAGAAAATGATAGAAAGATTGTTAACAAAATAATGAGTGAAACATTTGCCGTAATTGATAAAGAAAATCAAAAAGATAATGTTGACGCTTTAGCTGCGTTAAAGAACCAGGGCATTACCTTTGTAAAACCTGGTGATAAACAACATGCGGAATGGAAAGAGCTTGCCCGGGCAGGCAACGCAAACATGGTTAAAAAAGGTTTTAACAGCAAAAAGATGTATAATCTTGTTAACAAGTACATAGCTGAATACCAAAAACAAAAATAACCGTGACAAAACTATTACTGCGTACCTACAATTTTCTGTTAGCAACAGAAACATTTTTCCTGTTGTTCTTTTTGCTCACGGCCATTTTACTGGCCAGTGCGCAAATCCTGTTACGTAATTTTTTTGATTCCGGCATTTCCTGGGCAGACTCTGCTTTACGTATCCTTGTCTTATGGATCGGCATGATTGGCGCCATGTTTGCCAGTCGTAATAAAAAACATATCCGTATTGATGTATTGTCACATTACCTTCCTTATAAGCTTCGAGATAATATCTGGCGCTTTACTGAAATTATCACGGCCTTTGTCTGTGGTCTTGCCGCTTATTTCAGCATTGAATTTATTAAGTATGAATATGAAGATGGCATGATTGCTTTTGCCAATGTTCCTGTCTGGGTATGTGAAACGATTATTCCCATTGCCTTTACAGTCATGGCACTGCGTTACCTGGTTTACGCCTTTACCCCGGGCTACATATTAAATCCTGAGCCCGGTGATATTAATCCACCGAGTGAATTTAAATAGACGGATTAATCAGAATGAGCCTGACATTTTTAATTCCCATCATATTGATCCTGGCCGTCCTCGGCATGCCGTTATTCGCGGTAATTTTATCGCTGGCACTGGTCGGATTTTATTCTTCGGGTATCGACCTTTCCGTTATCGGTATAGAAATTTTTCGCCTGACCAATACACCTTTATTACTCGCGTTACCTTTATTCACCCTGGCTGGTTACCTCTTAAGTCATGGTAATACCTCGAAGCGATTAGTCCGCCTTTCGCGTGCATTGCTTGGCTGGATGCCTGGTGAACTGGTTATTATCAGTTTATTTGCCTGTGCATTTTTTACCGCCTTTACCGGCGCAACCGGTATCACCATCGTGGCCATGGGCGCACTGCTCTACCCGGCATTAAAACGGGACGGTTATCCTAAAAAGTTTAGTCTCGGTTTAGTAACGACCTCAGGTAGCCTGGGATTATTGTTACCTCCTTCATTACCACTGATTATTTATGCCGTGATCGTGCAGCAGTTAGATCTTGAAAAAACCGTGACCATTAAAGAATTATTTGTTGCCGGCATTTTCCCCAGCCTGTTAATGATTTTTTGTATCGTTATATGGAGTGCCTGGACAAATCGAAAAATAGAAAAACCAAGAATACCTTTTGATTTAAAAGAAGCTATTGATGCACTGAGGGAAGCCATCTGGGGGCTGCCATTACCCTTTATCGTACTCGGT
>JAOUOK010000172.1 GCA_029880425.1 Gammaproteobacteria bacterium | reverse complement strand
CCCACTTACCTTTTATTAAGGTCAAGTAACGTTTATCGATGCTTCCCTCACGTAACTGCTCATGTAAACGACGTAAAGCACTGCGTTTTTTTGCAATAATAAGGCAACCGGAAGTATCACGATCCAGCCGATGAACAAGTTCCAAATGTTTATCATTTGGCCTTAACTCACGCAGTGCCTCAATGACACCATATGAAAGACCACTGCCACCGTGCACGGCAAGACCTGAAGGCTTATTTAGTACAAGTATTCGCTTATCTTCATAGATGATACGTGATTCAATCTGCCGTAATACTTGATCAGAGACTTTACCTGGCTGCTTTGGTTCAGACTGACGTACTGGTGGAATTCTGACCAAATCACCCTCTTTAAGTCGATACTCTGGTTTAATTCGCCCTTTATTTACCCGCACTTCACCCTTACGCACAATCCGGTATACGAGGCTCTTAGGAACGCCTTTTAAAAAGCAAATAAGGTAATTATCGATACGTTGTCCTGCATGATCGGCACTTATCTCTACAAGTTGGACTTTTGAAGTAGGTAGAGATGATTTATCTGGTTGATTTACTCGCATGGGCGCATTGTACCAGCAATGCAGCAAGTTGAAACAAGGATTGATGCTTCAAGCTAACACTGGTATATTGCTTACAAGTGTTTGGAAATACAGAAAAATTTTTTCACCTGCACCTCAAAATACCCGGTTTTTTTATGAAGGTAATGAGAACAGTAGGCATAAACACCTGAATAAAGAGTTTAACAGCATGCGAATATTCGGATGCTGATAGAAGCAAAACCTCCGCAGCAATAAGAATAAAGTTGTTGGAGATAAATATAAAAAATTAACTGCGCTCCCACGGCCAGAATCGAAACAGGCCGGTGGAGACTGAAAGTAAATCAAAACCTGGCGACTCCTTAGGGGGTATTTTCAGGTGCTGAAGTTTTTTACCAGCGGGTTTTGATTAACGAACAGTCCAACTGATCGGCAATGCCGACTCACCCGGTGGTTGAGCGCCAGGTAAAGGTTTAAAAATGAAGAGAATGCTATTTAATGCAACTCAATCTGAAGAGTTGCGTGTGGCGTTGGTCGATGGCCAACGTTTATATGACCTGGACATCGAAACCGCGATTCGCGAAACCAAAAAGTCCAACATCTACAAAGGTAAAATCACGAGGGTTGAAGCAAGTCTTGAAGCTGCGTTCGTAGACTATGGTTCAGAACGTCACGGGTTTTTACCTCTCAAAGAAATCTCACGCATGTACTTCAAAGAAGGTGTTGAAGTATCGGGTCGCGTAAATATTAAAGACGTTGTTCGAGAAGGCCAGGAAATTGTCATCCAGGTTGCAAAAGAAGAACGTGGTAACAAGGGTGCAGCACTCACGACATTTATCAGTCTTGCGGGTCGCTATTCTGTCCTGATGCCAAATAACCCTCGTGCCGGAGGTGTATCGCGGCGCATTGAAGGTGATGCACGCAGTGAAGCACGTGACGCACTAGCAGCGCTTGATATCCCTTCAGATATGGGATTAATTATTCGTACTGCAGGTATTGGTAAATCTGTTGAAGAATTGCAATGGGATTTAGATTACCTGTTAAATCTCTGGGCCTCGATTGATAACGCATCTAAAGATCGCCCCGCTCCGTTTTTAATTTACCAGGAAAGCAGTTTGATCACCCGTACCATTCGTGATTATTTTCGTAATGATATTAATGAAGTCATTATTGATGAGCCTGCAATTTATGAACAGGCACGCCAGTTTATGGAACAGGTTATGCCAAATAACCTGCATAAGGTAAAACTTTATGAAGATCCTGTGCCATTATTTACCCGCTATCAGATTGAAACGCAGATTGAATCTGCATTCCAACGTGAAGTCCGCTTACCTTCCGGTGGCGCGCTTGTTATTGATCATACAGAAGCACTAATTTCAATTGATATTAACTCTGCCCGCGCAACTAAAGGTGGTGATATCGAGGAAACAGCACTCAACACAAATCTCGAAGCAGCTGATGAAATTGCACGCCAGTTAAGATTACGTGACCTGGGTGGTTTGGTGGTTATTGATTTTATTGATATGACACCAGCTAAGAACCAGCGCGAAGTTGAGAACAGAATGCGGGATGCATTAAAACTTGATCGTGCCCGTGTACAAGTAGGTCGCATTTCACGTTTTGGTTTACTTGAAATGTCACGTCAGCGTTTGCGTTCTTCACTGGGTGAGTCAAGTCAGCTTGTTTGTCCACGCTGTAGTGGTCAGGGTACCATTCGTGGTGTTGAGTCCAGTGCGCTTTCTATTCTTCGTATCGTTGAAGAAGAGTCAATGAAAGAAAAAACAGCACGTATCGTAGCTCAAGTACCTGTTGATGTTGCTGCATTCTTATTGAATGAAAAACGTGAAACCTTGTTTGACATTGAAAAACGTCAGGACATCAAGGTTCTGTTAATTCCTAATCGTGATATGGAAACACCACATTATAAGGTTCAACGAATTCGTGATGATGAAACCTCTGAAGAATCTTCTCAAACAAGTTATAACCTGATCGAAACTTCTCTCGATTCTTCTTTAGAAAATATGGTTACACCTGAGACTCGTAAAGTTACTAAGGAAGAACCGGTAGTTAAATCGGTAAGCCCAGCTACACCTCGACCAATAACAAAACCAGCTAAAGCCAGTTTATTAGTTCGTATCTGGCAGTTATTGTTTGGTACACCTGAACCTAAAAAGAAACAGCAGGCCAATAAAGGTCAACGTCGTCGTAATCAAGGACGTAACCAGAATCGTCGCAACACACAACAACGTCGTAACGGTGGCCAGCAACAGAAAAAAACTGCTGAAAAACAACAAAAACAGCAGCAAAAAAAGGTTGTTGAACCACGTGATGAGCTCGATAAGAAAAATGTTCAACAAGATACCAACCAGGGACAGTCTCAAAGCCGTCGTGGTAAACGCGGTGGTCGCCGTCGAGGTGCACGAAATACAAATGAAAATGTAAACGCGAGCCCGCAAAAAGATAATAAGAATGTTAATGCTGAACAAGTACAACCGAATCCGGGCGTTGATAAAAGTAAACCGGCCGCTGTAGCAGAAAAGTCTGAAGCTAAGCAACAAACAAAACCTGCTCCAGCTAAAGCTGTGGATATAAAAGCTGATTCACCAGTATTTCATGAAACACCAAAACCACAAATACAGAAAACTGAAGCTGAAAAAACTGCGATGACACAAGTTGAAACAAAAAAGACTTCAGCTGATAGCAATAAAGCTCGTGAAGTAAAACCTGTTATAAAAGAGGTTGAACAGAAAAAGCTTCCTCAAGCTAAAGAAGAAGTTAAAAAAGAAGCTGTAAATATCCCGGTGGCCTCATCTCCTCCGGCACAATCAAGTAAACCTGAACTACAACAGGTCTTCACAAAATCAGATGATTAATAAAAAATGCCGGGGTTACTCCGGCATTTTTTATTTAAGAAATTAAATAATTTAAACTATGATGCTTTATCAAGTCGGTGCATCATTGTTACTAATTCTGCTTCTGATTTGCTCAGCCCACATGCTTGTACAATTTCTTCAACTGTAGCACCTGTCTGAGCCATTCGTATTGCTTGCTCATAGGGTTGGTTGACCGGGCTATATATTCCAATAGGTGCTTGAGTAGCCTGAGGTTGTATCTGTTCGTGTACCTGTACAATGGCAGGTCGTTTTCTTTGTTGACGTTCTATTTCTAATACACGCCCTCCCACACCTACAGCAGCATTTGCCAGTGCACGAAGATCTCGTTGTAGCATTTGCATAGAGATAGATTGTTCTTGCTGAATTTTACGTTGTCGTTTTAAAGAAAATAAGCTTATGACAAGTACGACCGCAACTGAAAGCATAAACCATTGAGTTATAGATAAAATTGCAAAGTATTGATTTAGTAGTTCCATTATCTCTCACCATATAACGATGATTAAATTATTTACTTAATGAATCTGCCTTAAGCGTATTCATCAACATTTTTACCAGGACCATCTTCTACTTTATTTTTGTCTTTGCGCTTATTTTTTTGTTGCTGATGATGTGAGGATTTATCTTGCAGGCCGGGCTTTCTCGCAGGACTGTTTGGTGAGACAGGCCAAAGATTTGTGATTTTATCAGATGTTCCAATATTAACCATTTCATCTATTAATGACCATTAAGTTACTTCATTTATAAAGAAGCAACCTCTTGCCATTCCTCATCAGATAGTAATTTATTAACATCTACCAATATTAATAATTCATCATCACGACTTGATACACCCTGAATATATTTAGAACTTTCATCATTACCCACATTTGGAGCAGTTTCGATTTCAGAGCTTTTCAAATCAACAACTTCAGCAACACTATCAACTAAAATCCCAACAACATTATTATCAGCTTCAATAATTACGATTCGGGTTTCATCATCTGATTCAGCATCAGGTAATCCAAAACGACGACGCGTATCAATAACTGTTACTACATTGCCACGTAAGTTAATAATGCCTAAGACATAATGTGGAGCACCTGGAACAGGAGCAATTTCAGTCAAACGTAACACTTCCTGCACTTGCATGACTTTAATGCCATATTTTTCATTTTCCAGATGAAACGTTACCCACTGGATAATTGTGTCATCATTATTTTCGACCACATCATTCATTTATTGCTCTCCTGGTTCTTCGTCAGGACGTTACCAGTCTGCCAAAAATCTGACACATGCCCTGTCTTACCTGTAATTACTGCATTTACTATGCCAATTAAGGATTATTAAGTGGGTTATTTGTTAAAATCGCCTCCAGATTCCAATAAGCTGGCGAAACCTTCACTATTTAAGAGTGCACACATATGCTCAATGACAGTACCGGCTAACCAACCTCGTGTAGTTTTTGATGTTCGCCAGCGAACTTCATTTGGCTTAAGTGTTATGACTTCACCGATTTTATCGCAGGCTAGTCCCCATCGATAATCGTCAATTAAAACAATATGTTTAACACGGCTCCTCGGATCATCACCAACTAATTGTTCTAATTTGTTAGCCGGCATAACCATCCTGGCAGTATCGATCACAGCAATTTTATTATTTAAATACTGTAAAATACCCATATAAAAATCAGCATGGCCAGGCATTTCAGTGACAGACTCCTGCCATTCAATGACACCACATAATTCAATGAGTGGAACAGCAAGTTTTAAA
>JAOUOK010000171.1 GCA_029880425.1 Gammaproteobacteria bacterium | reverse complement strand
AATTTGTATTTTGTTTTGAACAGGTTCACATCTTGATGATCTAACTGGCTGATAATCTTGGCATGATTATGATTTTATGGCAGTTTTATCTATAAATTAAAGAGTACGGGAATCACACTGTGATTTTCACTATCAAATGTACCGGGAAAATAAAAATACCTAACACTGTGTTTGAGAGCAGTTCCTGCGTGACCAGCCATGCTACAGGATATTATTGATACAGGAGTAAAGTGTCATGAACAAAATAACAAAATTTCTCTGGGTAATAATGATTACCGCGTCAGTGACAACAGGGTGTGCCGACCACAGAAAAGCGCAACTCAACTCTGGCAATGATCCTCAAGCCGCTATTGCTGAGATCTCACAACGAATGGAAAAAGCACAAAATGATCAACTTGATGTCTTGGCCGATGAGCAATATAACCAAGGCAGCGAGTTCCTGGCTAAGGCAAAACAGGCGCTCAAGCAGGGTGATGAGAGCGAAAAGGTAATAGAAAAGGCGGCAATCTCAAAAGCATTTTTCCAGGATGCTAAAAAAATTGCCAACACGCGAAAATCATCAGCACATCGTATTCTTATGGCAAGAAAGTCAGCACTTACCGCCGGCGTCAGGAAAAGTGATGTACTGATTGAAAGCCTGGTGGAAATTGACAATGATTTAAAAAGTGAAACGAATCAGTTTAGCAAACCACTTTCTCCGGACGATTTCTCAGACTTCCAGAAAAAGTATCTTGTTTTAGAATCAAAAGCTGTTCAGTTCGTTCAGCTTAATAGTGCGGACCAGGCTATTAAGCAGGCGCTTGAAAATGATGCTGATGACCTTGCTCCGAAATCATTACGTACCGCAACACTCGACTATAAAACGGCAATGAATATCATTGAACAAAGTCCACGTAGTCCCGGGGTCTATAAAAAAAGTGTAAATGAAGCTCTGGCGAGTACCACGTTACTGTTTGATGTGATGAATGTTATTCTTGACGCCAAAGGTACCCCTGAGCACATTGCTGTTCAGATCGTTAAGCAAAAAAGAGCACTGGGTGAGTTGTCTTCAAATGTAGGTAAATTACAGGCAAACTTAAAATCAACAAAAGAGTCATTACAAGAAAAAGAAGGTGCATTAAAACGTACAGAAGGCGTGCTTAAAACTCAGGAAGCGCAATTAGCAAAAGCGTCTACCCAGGTTAAATTCCAGCAAGCAATGGATGAAGCACAAAAGGTTCTGCCACAAAGTGATGCCCTGGTTTATCAACAAGGAAATAAACTGGTATTCAGACTTAAACGTGTGAATTTCAGATCGGGTACAGCAGTGATTCCCAAGACTTCAGAGCAGTTAATCTCTAAAGTTGATTCAATAATTAAAAAGCTGGATGCAGAAAAAGTAGTTGTGCAAGGTCATACTGATTCGGTTGGTTCTGCAAAGGTGAATAAAAAACTTTCAAAAGAAAGAGCCGCAGCAGTTGCCAAGTACCTGTCTTCTTTAAGAGGTGGTTATAAACTGACTTATTCAGGTTACGGTGAATCGCATCCTATTGCTTCTAATGAAACACCAGAAGGACGTGCAACGAATCGTCGTGTTGACCTGGTTTTATCTGTTAAGCAATAAATTTAAAGTTCATTTTTAAAGGCCTCGTTGACAAACCTGTCGTTAACGAGGCCTTTTTTCTTTTATCAATTCGTTTTTATACTGGCTTATTACAGTTATAACATAACTAACATGAAGAACAGCCCTGAACTTTGTCCATTTGCAAAACCTATTTTAGGTAAATGGTATTACTGTGAATATGTAAAACTTGGTGTTTGTTATCCGGGAAAAATGATATGTGCAGGCATGAATGATTTACAGCGATTTTTTCATAATCTTGCTCAGGCTATAAAGTAAATGCGCGTTTTATTCGTAGGGTTGTCAATGAGAAAGATGAAATTACCCATGTACATAATGTGATTGATAATTTAAAAAGGAATTACGATAATATTGGAAATTCCCCTATAATGAAATTATTAAGTATATTAAACACCGAAAATAATAATTTAAATGAAGATTTTTCAAGCTATAGTTGATTCTGTTTTAGGTAAACCTATCCGGAAAATTATTTCTAAAGATAAAGTTATTTATTTGACTTTTGATGATGGCCCTAATAGGCATTGCACACCCAAAGTCCTTGAGTTATTAAGTAAGTACAATGCCCGGGCTACTTTCTTTGTTGTCGGGAAAAATGTTGAGTGTAATGTTGATGTTTTTAACCAGATTAAAAATGAAAAGCATTCGATTGGTAATCATTCTTATGATCATAACTACATGCCTTTTTTTAAAGGAGTTAAACGATTAAGGCAATGGATTGAATTTGGTGAAGATGCAATAGTAAAACAACTAGGTGTTTCAACTGTTGGCTTTAGACCTCCTGCAGGAATCAGGACGCCGGAACTAAGATATATTATGTATAAAAGAAAAGAATGTCTGATTTTATGGCAGCATAGATTTTATGATACGGTTTCACTTTTTACTGATGATAAATGGAAAAAAAAGTTTTCATCTATAGAGAGTGGAGACATTATTCTTTTGCACGACAGTCATAAAGAACCGGATGAATTTTTAAATTCGCTTGAGAATTTTATTAACGCACTGATTAATGCCGGATTTAAATTATGTGCCTTACCTTCTCAATAAAGGAAACATGTTTTGATTGAATTATTATTAATTAATCTAAAACAGGGCCGAGTATGAAATCAGAGGATTCAAATCCTTTTTGCTCGAGTAAGTCTAAAATATCATCCCAGTCATAATCAGAATCTTCTTCTGCCTTTGCAATTAAACCGGTGACATAACGATAGGCTTCGTGCTCTTCAAAGTCATCGGGTACCTGCAATAGTCGAATATCTTTAGTATCATTTGCAGGTAGTATCATTAATTTCTTGGCCATGGTTTATCTCCGGTTTTAATAATAAAAAATATTGACTATGCTGGCTAGACACAGTATTAAATTGTTGGTTTACATTTTTATTATATCCTCTTTAGTTGGCTAATGTATCGTATCTATTGTGAATATAAAAAATATTGAAACTTATTCAGAGGGTAATGTTTGTATATAGGTAAGCAGATGCATGATGCCAGCAGCACTTATCTCATTACGCATGAATGGCATGGATTCCATTGAACTAATTAATCCAATATGACGACGTTGGCGAAGACTGTGTCCACCATGCATAACACGATGCATCATCAATGAACCGGGATGCCCGTTATATATCTTATGCAATGCTTCCCATGGGTTTTTGCTGGCAACCGTGCCGACATATTCTGGATTGCTATCGTCTTTGAAATTAATATCTTTCCCATTAATACCATGACAACGTAAACATTTGTCGGCGTATACATGTTGCCCCAGGGGTACATCACCTTTGGCTTTTTTACTTTTCCTGTCGATAAAATTCGAAGGGTTAACCTGCCCCTGGGAAACAAACAAGGCAAGTTTTTTTAAGGCGCTGTCGAGCATCACCTTGTCATACTGGTGATTGTTGTCTTTTAGTATTTTTAAGATGTTGTTAACCGGTTTACCATCATAATTTTGAATGCCTTTGATACCCGTATAGTGACTCCCTTTGCTATATGCACCTTCTTGTCCCCGGTAATCCCAGCCGTGGCATTCTTTACAGCGCCAGGTGGTTGCACCCTTTTGTTTAGCACTTTTGGGGTAGGCTGGATGAGTTGTGGCAGGTTGTGCTAATCCATATTCTTGCCACCATTTATCATACAGGCGTCCACCTTCAGCAATCACGCTTGCTTTTGTGTTTTCCTGATGTGCCTGGCTGATACAGGTGAAACTTATCAGGAGCAGGGAGATAAAATGTAGGGAAAATTGATACTTTTTGTTCATGAGAATCTCCTTATAACAGCATGGTTTTTATTACTGAAGAAATGGCTGCAATACAAATATTACAATTTATATTAGATGCTTTTTGTCGTTATTCAAATTAAGCATTGCTAATAATGTAGTTCTGCGAAATGAACTGAATTTGCCGTAACAAAACAGGCATGGGAGTTAGCGTGTTTGTTCTCCCTTTTTTAATTATCCTGATACCGGTAAACTATGCCTGGTGAGCTATTTTGCATTTAACCCGCAAATAAAAAAAGGTCTTAATGTCTGGTAGCACTATTTTAATGTATTTTTGGAGAAGTAGAATGACCCCGCAAGCCTTTGAAGAAGCTGTTAAATTGATGGACGCGGCGAACAGTGAAGATCCAAACGTTGAACTTGCAGATGGCAAAGAGTGGCCAAAAGAATTGCTTTATGCTCACCGTATGTCAGAAATGCTGGAACGTTATAAACCCGGGGCAGATGATGTCTCAAAGCTGGCTATTCGTGGTCAACATATTATGCGGTGGAAATCTCCCCGTAGTGATTACCCGATGGACCGTAAAGGTTACCATCAATGGCGAACAGCTCTGTATACCTTCCATGCAAACAACGTGGCAGAAATTATGGAAAAAGTGGGCTATGACGAGGCATCGCTTGAGCGTGTGCGCCAGGCCGTAGGAAAAAAAGCCTTAAAGAAAAATACTGACACGCAGCTACTCGAAGATATTGCCGCACTGGTATTTATTGAGCACTACATGCTGGCCTTTGCTGAAAAACACCCTGAATATGATGAGACAAAGTGGATTGATATTATTCGCAAAACATGGCGAAAAATGACAGCCGATGCACATGAATTTGCCCTTTCGGGTAAGCTGGTTTTACCTGAGCCACTCATTCCTCTTATTCAAAAATCAGTCGCCGGCTAAAGAATAATCACAGGGTCAGAGTATTGTTTCTGTAATAGTGAAATGAAGCAGGTACTGACCCTGTTGTTTATTCTTATTTATCAAATTCATAGTCCCGGTCTTTAAACCCTGCCTTATGAGCCTGCAGGTTATTATATACTTTTTCAAGGTTTTCATTTATACCACTACAACCATAGGGTTCAAACTCTTCATTTGAGTCCAGGAACATCTCAATAAAGCCTGTGCAGTTAATTGAATTATTCATCTTATTTCTCCTATGTGGTTTTGTTTACTACACAGTGTTTCCTACATTATTTATGCCAGCTTTGTTTTTTGATTTGGAATCAACAAGTTAAAATTTCCTGTCATAATTTTTGAATATGAATTTATGAAAACCAGTCAGAATTTGAACCATGTTGGCTCTTTTGGATAAGTGATTGTCTGTT
>JAOUOK010000170.1 GCA_029880425.1 Gammaproteobacteria bacterium | reverse complement strand
GATAATTTAAAGATTTCAACCAGGCATGGTTTCGTCTTTGAAAGTGAAATATTGATCAAAGCTGCGCAAAAAAATATTTACAGCCACCCGGTTAAAATACCCGCGGTTTACCGCGAAAATGCTCGTCCCAGTCATTTCAGGGGAGTGGCGGACATTACCCTGATTACCTTGATGGTTGCAAAATCATTACTCTCCCGGGGAATGTATCCTAAAGGTTTTTACCGCTCTGTTATCAATCCTTATGATGTAGAAAAACCAACGACTGTAAAGTAAATGTTACCCAGGCAAGATGACAAGGTAGATATTGATGGTTATGCCATGTTGCTATTATCTTTACTGGTAATGGCCGCTACGGCAGGATTGTCGTATGCCTATTTGTTACGAAAAATATTCCTCACGGCAAAAAATGAAACACATCAGTGTGAAGATGATGTCATGCTGTTTGTGTTGGGAAAAAAATTAAAAAATAACCAGCCTGATATAGAATATGAACAACGACTCAAGCGGGCGCAAATAATTTTAAACAAGGATAAAGCCTCGCAGGTTATTATACTTGGTGGAAAAACGGGTAAGGCTACGATTAGCGAAGCCCATGCGGGAAAAGATTTTCTGCAGCGATATAACATTGATGTATCTCGTATTCATCTTGAACAAGCTTCGCGTAATACACTTGAAAACATTCACAATGCAATTAAGTTGTTAGAAACGAAAAATAAAAAAATTGTCGTAGTAACAAACCGCTATCACCTGGCACGGGCAAAGCAGATGGCTAATGGGCATGGTTTAGAGGTTAAACTTTGTGCTGCTGAAGAAAAACCGGACATGCGATTACTGTCAATTTTAAAGTTAATGCTCGAAGCAGTTCATATGCACTGGTATAAGAGCGGTCGCTTTTATGCAAGGCTAACTAACAATCAACGTATGTTGTACAGGATAGGAAAATATTAACGCGTATATGTAAATATCGTGCTTTATATTGGTTTTAGCATACGTTTCAGTGACTCAAAAAGTCGTTCATACCAGGTTTCAGGTTTTGCATTTTTTACACATCCGAGTGAATAACGCTCCCTGCGTTCAGACATCCAGTCCTGTTTATAAGCATCGTTACCTGTGAGAAAATCGATTTCCTTTACCTTGTCAGTATCAATAACGTACTCCATCAGGAAGGCGGTCAGGATTGATCCCACTGAATATTGTTTCCAGGCTTCATCATACGACAGCCTGAATATGCTTGCTTTGCCATGGTGGACAAACCAGAGTTGTGCCGCGGCAGGTTGTCCTTCTATATATAGTATCGCAAGCCTTGACCAATCTTTCTTTGAAAAGCGTGTTACAACATTATTCAGAAAAGAAACATACTGTTCATTGGCTTTCCAGCTGGCGCTGTAGACGGCGTAATAATCAGGCATCGCAGCAGGTACTTCGTTTCCACTATAAAGATGAATTTCATAACCGTGATCACGTTCAAGTTTACGTGTCTTACGCGATATTGTATTACGCAACCTGGCAGGGCGTGCAGATATATAGTCATGGTATGACTGACCATGCACGCGATAAATCCAGTTATAGTGCCGAAAAAAATAATTACATTCAAACCCGGTTGCTTCCATAGCCTGTGCTAAACCGGCAAGGTGAGTATCATCCCTGGCAACCGGTTCAAGTATTAAACCGGAAATGGGTAACTGGCTCAAACCTATGCTCAAACACGCGAGAACCTGTTGTTTATTTTCATCCGCAAGAAGCAGACTAAAATGCGGTGTATACCGGTGCTTGAGGGAGTACCAGCTTTTCCCCGTGCTTTTAATTAAAGGCAAAATAGCGAGCACCGTGTCCCCGTTCACCACGCAGGCCAGTGCCATAGCGTTATCACCATTGAGTACAGCACTTAGGTTTTCAAACCATGGGCGGGAGTAAAAAATATTATCTTTCGCGGACTGTTCAAACAGGGTATTCGCACTTTCGGGTAGATTATCCCAGTTGGTGTAACATTCAAACTTCATAAACATGTTCAGCTATAGATAAGGTAGTAAGAACGGTCAAGCAATAGGGATCAATAATAGCGAATGATTTGATATATATGTTATATGTTTTTTCATTTGAAACACATAATACTGAGTATAATCAGTGTGCCAGAAAACTGATGCGAAAGACGATAAGCATTCTTCTTCATGGTACTCGGAGTATTCGTCATTAAACTTTATTAAAAAGCCTAATGTTGAATTTCCCAGTGATATATTAATAGTCCCGTGTTTGCCATGGACAAAATGTGATTGAGGTGTTTTTTGTTTCCTTTATGTAACCAAACACGAGGTGTTTCTTCTTTTACCGATATTGCAGCAACATTTTTATCATTGTTATCGTTACTTTTTTTCCAGGTGTAGCCGGCAGAGTTTAAAAATAACTTGGTTATTTGTCCGTCAGGTTTAACATAATTTCCACCGGTTGAATAAGCAGCCAGGGTATTAGCATTGCCTTTTTGTGTCATTGTTATTGCACCACCATAATCGATAGAAAGTAACCATGGTTCACTGCTTGCCTTATTATCTTCTTTGTACAGGCAGCTGAAATTTGCAGAAAGTATATCAACGCTATTGCTATTTTCTTGTGGGACGATTCTTTTTTCACTCCTGTGAATACAAAGGGCATTCCATGTGGTTTTTTTACCAACATTAAACTTGTATTTAACTGTTCTAAAGGAACTATCGATGGTAGCTTCGCCTTCAGCCGGAGGACGAGAGAAACCAAAAAACGAAGTTGGGCCTACGCCAAGTTTAGTCGTGGTTGTTGTATTGCCTGATTTTTTTATCTCTTTAAAGGTTAAAAGGGGATCAGGATCCTCAGCCTGCGATTTGGTTCTTGTCCAGCTAAGATCAGCATCAGTAACCCGGTAAGGTCCAAAAGAAACATTTAGCCTTTTACCCGATATTTTGTCAGCTAAGGAATCTGAATAATTTAGATTATAGACAACAGAATTTGACCCCAGTGAAGCATCGACATTCATTTTTACCTTAACAGGACTACAGCCGGTTAAAAAAATTATTGTAACGGGGAGGTATTTCATTAAGCCTTTTAAGTTAAAAAAGGAACTATTTAACCAAAGATTTGAGAGCATGCTAATTTTCCTTGAAGATCATTGAGTAAGTCGAATAGTTAATTCGACAGACGCCTGCTTAATTTATTACTGATATATTATCGTAGCAGTCTAAATGAGTACTGGCGAGTCGTTTATTATTAAGGGAAGTGAATTTTTAGAAGTTATTTAAATATAAAGGCAGAAATAATTTTGTCTTGTTTATTATGTCATTGCCCCGTTAATACTAATGACCTGGCTGGAAATGTAGGCCGCTTCATCTGATGCTAGAAAATTCACGAGTGAGGCAACTTCTTCAGGTGTACCGGTTCGGTTCATGGGAACCAGTTGCTTTATTTTTGTTTTATCAAAAACGTCTTCGGTCATGCTACCGGCAATAATGCCGGGTGCGACTGCATTCACGGTAATACCACGTGAAGCGACTTCAACCGCGAGTGATTTAGTGGCACCGATAATGCCAGCCTTTGCCGCGGCATAATTGGCCTGTCCACGGTTGCCCATGGTGCCGGCAATGGAGGACATGTTAATGATGCGTCCCCAGCGGGTTTGCATCATGGGTAATAACAGCGGTTGGGTGACATTAAAAAAACCGTTGAGGTTAACATCAATAACCTGGTTCCATTGTTCAGGGTTCATCCCGGCAAGAATAGCATCCTGGTGAATACCGGCATTATTAACCAGTACCTGGACAGGACCCTGTTCGAGGATTTTTTCAATCGCGGCTTGTACTTCGGCTTGCTGCGTGACATCAAAACTGATTGATTCGGCACTGGCGTTTGCGGCTTTAATTTTTTCGACAACAGCATCGGCTTTATCAATATTTTTATTAGCGTGAACAATTACGTGTAAGCCAGAAGCGGCGAGCTTTAAACAAATGGCTTCACCGATATCACCACTACCCCCTGTTACTAATGCGCGTTTTAGTTTATCCGTCATTATTTAATTCTTTTAATTATGTGAACTATTAATTATTCGATATAGCTAACTATTAGATATAGATACTACCGTCGCCCGGCCTGAGGCCAGTGTATTTTCCCCTGCGAAAACAGTAAAGCGATAAATCATATTGCCTCCCTGGGAAAGTATTTTAGTTGCTTCAATGTGTAGTTCAGTTTCCAGGTTTTGGATATCCAGTAACTCAATTTTGATATCACGCAAGGCGGCTAAATAACCCTCACGCATTTGTATGCCTTGCTCCCTGTCATGTAAGCCGCCGTGCACTGCCATGGCTTGTGCCGCGTATTCTAACAGGTGAACCGAGG
This sequence comes from Gammaproteobacteria bacterium, assembly GCA_029880425.1. GTDB lineage: Bacteria > Pseudomonadota > Gammaproteobacteria > UBA6429 > Thiohalophilaceae > JAGLTQ01. Next base: position 882 of record JAOUOK010000170.1, on the reverse strand, counting down.
AAAGTGTTTCATTACGACGTAACGGGTTTGAAGCAAGATGATGTGAATGGCTATAACAGGTTATGGTATTTTCATCCCATGACTCAACCCGGTCTAGCAGGCACATATCAAAACTGTGCGGGATTAGGCTGCAGAGTTCATCATGTTCTATTGGCTTAATGGCTTTAACCATGAGTAACGACCACTTGAAGTTTAGACTGGTTGAGATACGGTAAATAAAGCGTGGTGGAATGTTTTAAACACAGTGCTTCGAGTAAGGGCAGGCTTGCCGCGATCAGGTTACTTTTTTGTAAATTGATAAGTGAAGTATTGATGCATTCACTGGGCCCGATATTTTCGTGCGTAACACCAAGTTTAATACTGGCATAACTTGATGGTGTTTTATTTAAACTAAGCACACAAGCCGTTGCGAATGGTTCGGTAACATCGCTGAATTTATCTAGTGGTGCCTCGGCAGGATAATCATAGGCAACAAATAAAACATCTTCTCCTGCAGATAACACCTGGGTCACGGCTTCGAGTAAGCCGCTGGCAAAAGTCGCATCACCGCTTGAAATACTGGTTGATGCAGCAGGTGAATTTGCGGCAATGGCCCAGTAACCCGAGGCTGCATTATGGACCGAGTTATGAAACTGGGTTGGCGAAATAAATTTCGGTTCCATGGTTAAGGTGTTACAGATGGTGTTTGAAATCTGGAAGTCACCGTTTGCCGAGGCAAAAACCACGGCGAGTTGTTTGTCTTTAATATTCGCTTCATCGGCTACCTGTAAAGCGAGCTTTATATAACTGGTGGTACGGCGGCGCTCGTTCGCGGGTAATAACTGTGGTGTAAGTTTTGGAAATTCTGCCGTTTGCCATTGTGCCTGTCCCGTTAATAATGGC
>JAOUOK010000169.1 GCA_029880425.1 Gammaproteobacteria bacterium | reverse complement strand
AACAAAAAAAGCCTGGGTCGACTTACTCGGCACGGTATTACTTTTATTTCCTGTTTGCCTGTTTATTTTCTTTAGCAGCTGGGATTATGTCTTTGCTTCATGGACACTACTTGAAGAGTCCGGTGAAGCGGGTGGCCTGGCATATGTTTATATTTTAAAAACAACCTTATTACTTATGCCTTTGCTGATTATGCTGCAAGGTGCTGCACTTGCGCTTAAAAGCCTGTTATTAATTAAAAGCAAGGAAGTATAAACATGGCTGAAATTATGGCATTACTGCTTTTTATTTCAGTTTGCCTTGTCTTGCTTACCGGCTATCCCGTTGCTTTCGCATTAAGTGGTACCGCTCTTTTATTTGCTTTTATCGGTATTATTACCGGCACCTTTGATACCGCTTTTTTATCCGCATTGCCTAATCGCCTTTACGGCATCATATCCAACATGACATTAATCGCCGTGCCCTTATTTATTTTCATGGGCGTTATGCTGGAGAAGTCCAAGGTTGCTGATAAATTACTCGACACCATGGCCATGCTATTTGGTTCCATGCGCGGCGGTTTAGGTATCTCGGTTATCCTGGTCGGAATGTTACTGGCAGCCAGTACCGGTATCGTGGGTGCCACAGTAGTTACCATGGGGTTGCTATCTTTACCAACAATGATTAAGCGCGGTTATGATCCCGCTATTGCCACCGGTTCCATCTGTGCTTCCGGTACACTGGGACAAATCATTCCACCATCAATTATTCTTATTTTACTTGGTGATGTTTTATCTTCCGCATACCAACAAGCACAACTGGAGATGGGGGTGTTTGCGCCGAAGACCGTTTCAGTAGGCGATTTATTTGCCGGCGCCCTGTTCCCCGGCTTACTCCTGGTCGCTTTATATATAATTTACCTTATCGCCATAACGTTTATTAAACCTGGCGCCATGCCCGCGATTCCTAAAGATGAACTTAATATTTCTAAAACAGAACTTTATATCCGTGTACTTAAAGTTTTATTTCCACCTTTGTTTTTAATCCTTGCTGTACTGGGTTCAATCTTAGCGGGACTGGCGACACCGACAGAAGCCGCCTCGGTAGGAGCGATTGGCGCCATGTTACTCGCCTTTAGCCAGCGGCAATTTACCCTGAAAATTTTACAACAAGTGATGCGTAATACCTTGCGCATTACCAGCATGGTATTTTTAATCTTTATTGGTGCATCTTTATTCTCTTTAGTATTCAGGGGATTTGGTGGTGATGAAGCTGTCAGAGACATATTAACTAACTTACCCGGTGGTGTTGTCGGGGCAATGTTTACCGTAATGCTGGTGATGTTTTTACTCGGTTTTATTTTAGACTTTATTGAAATTACCTTTGTCATGGTGCCCATCGTGGCACCCATATTATTTACCATGGGTATTGATCCCGTCTGGCTAGGAATTATGTTTGCAATCAACTTACAAACTTCCTTCCTGACACCACCGTTTGGCTTTGCTTTATTTTATTTACGCGGTGTTGCACCCAAAGAAATCCCAACCAGTGCTCTCTACCGGGGTGTTATTCCCTTTATTGGGATTCAAATTTTTACCATGAGCATACTCGTTTTCTGGCCCGGGCTAGCAACCTGGTTACCTGCTGTTATCTATGGCAATTAAAACTAGTGTCGCCTACTTTATTCCAGCCAGTTTTGAGGTTTTAAGTAACGATCATACAAACGTGCTTCTTCTGATCCCGCCTCGGGTTTCCAGTTATAACGAAACTTTACTAACGGCGGTAAGGACATCAAAATCGATTCGGTACGACCACCGGTTTGCAGGCCAAACAAGGTGCCACGATCATAAACCAGGTTAAATTCAACATAGCGACCACGTCGGTACAACTGAAAATCACGTTCACGTTCAGCGTATCCCGTTTCTTTTCGTTTATTCACTATAGGCACATAGGCAGGAATATAGTGATCACCAACGCTCTTCATAAAATCAAAACTTTTTTCAAAGCCTTCTTCATTTAAATCATCAAAAAATAATCCACCGACACCACGGGTTTCATCACGGTGCTTCAAATAAAAATATTCATCGCACCATTTCTTGTATTTAGCGTAGGCACCTTCACCAAAGGGTTCACACGCCTTTTTAGCCTGGCTATGCCAGTGCACCACATCTTCTTCAAAGGGGTAATAAGGCGTGAGGTCAAATCCGCCCCCAAACCACCAGACAGGATCTTCACCCTCTTTCTCGGCGATAAAAAACCGGACATTGGCATGTGAAGTAGGTACATAAGGATTTTTAGGATGAATGACTAACGAAACCCCCATGGCCTGGAAACTTCGCCCGGCAAGTTCGGGACGATGTGCTGTTGCTGAAGCTGGCATTTGTGCACCAAACACGTGAGAAAAATTGATCCCGGCACTTTCAAACACCGCACCATCATTCATAACACGGGTTCGTCCACCACCACTCAAATGCTCACCGTCCGCGCGTTCCCAGTCATCATGAAAAAACTTTCCACTGCCATCTTCCTGCTCTAAAGCATCACAAATTGAATCTTGCAGGCTTAATAAATAACTGATTACTGCTTCTGTATCTGGCGCACTCATTTTCTATTCCAAATTTAAAAAATCATATGTATTAAACCACAGAGGGTACGGAGGTACACAGAGGAAAGAAAATAAATTTAAAAACTCTGTGAACCTCCGTGCTCTCTGTGAAGAAAAATGGTTTTACAGTCTAATTACCTTATTTGTTAATGCATCTCTGATTTCACTGGGCTGGGCATTAATATCCGTTTCACCCTCAACTATAAAATCTACATTACTATTAAAGATTTCTTTTACCTGCTGGCTGGTTCGTGCGGCTTCCTGTGTAGAAATATTAGCGCTGGTTGAAACTATCGCTCTACCAAATGTATCACAAAGATCTTTTACAACGGGATGATTTGAGACTCTTACTGCAAGCGTATCAAACTGGCCTTTTAAATAAACTGAAACTTCCTGTTTAACAGGCACCAGCCAGGTAATTGCTCTTTCTGATTGAGACCAGGCAGATAATAATTTTTCTTCAGTTTCTTTATCTAGAGGCTTTAAATAATTTCTTAATTGTTCAAAATTTGAGGCAATTAAAATTAAACCTTTTTCTTTTTCACGCTGCTTAATTTCTAAAATCTTTTTTACTGCATCAAGATTTTCGGGATCACATCCAAGGCCATACACCGCTTCAGTAGGATAAGCGATAACACCACCTTGTTGTAATACTTTAACAGCCTGTTCGATCTGGTTTGTTACTTTATTAACTGGCTTCTGCTTCACTTTCGTCGCTATCTTCTGTTTCTACTGATTCAGTGAAGTTACATTCTTTTTGTGGACACACTTTTTCTGTACCACGGCGTTTTGTAGTTTTCAATGTTAACATCGGCCAGCCACAATCAGGACATGCTTCATTAATCGGTTCATTCCAGACTGCATAAGTACAATCGGGATAATGCTCACAGGAAAAGAAAATCTTGCCATTACGTGATTTACGCTTAAGCATATTTCCTTTATGACATTCAGGACATTCAACGCCCATATCCTGTGGCTTTTCTAAAGGCTCGATATGTTTACAGTCCGGGTAACTGCTGCATCCAATAAACTTGCCATAACGGCCATGACGAATAATTAAATCAGAATTACAGTCCGGGCATTTGCGATCTTCAATAACTTCAGGTTCAGCATTTGCATCTTCATTAACATTACGGGTGTAATCACATTCGGGATAGTTGTTACAGCCTATAAAGCGTCCGCGACGCCCAAGACGTATGGCCATGTCACCACCACACTTGGGACATTTTTCATCCAGCTGCTCATGCGTGACATCTTTACGATCAACCGTTTCTTCTTTTTCAACTACCAGGTCTTTAAACGGTTGCCAGAATTCCTGCATCATGGGCACCCATTTTTCTTCGCCTCGTGAAATGGCATCAAGGCGATCTTCCATCCTTGCAGTAAAGTCATAATCTACATACTGGTTGAAATGTTCAGTTAAGAACTTGGCCACGATACGGCCTACATCTGTCGGAATAAAACGTTTCTTATCCATCTCAACATAATCGCGTGACTGTAATGTTGAAATAATGGAGGCATAAGTCGATGGACGACCGATACCGTATTCTTCCAGTGCTTTAACTAAACTTGCTTCAGAAAAACGAGGGGGTGGCTCGGTGAAATGTTGTTCAGGTAAAATTTTAACCAGCTTCACCTTATCTCCTTCTTCCAGAGCGGGTAATAAACGATCCTTGTCATCCGCCGGTGCTTTAGCATCATCGGTACTTTCCTGGTAAACCGCCATAAAACCGGGTTTAACCAGGGTAGAGCCATTGGCACGGAAAATATTACCTTTACCTGCCGACATATCAACGGCAACTGTATCTAAAGTTGCATGTATCATTTGACAGGCAACGGTACGCTTCCAGATTAAGTCATATAATCGGAACTGATCTTTAGTTAAAAACTTCTTAATTTTTTTTGGTTCATTCAGCACTGAAGTTGGGCGTACCGCTTCATGCGCTTCCTGTGCATTCTTTGCCTTGGTTTTATAAACACGTTCTTCAGGAGGCAAATTTTCTTTTCCGTACTTATCTAAAATATAACCACGAATTTCTTCTAATGCATCCTGTGACAGGTTAACCGAGTCGGTACGCATATAAGTAATTAAACCAACCGTCTCACCATCAAGGTCAATACCTTCATAAAGCTGTTGAGCAATACTCATGGTTTTACGCGTTGTAAAACCCAGTTTCCGTGAAGCTTCCTGTTGAATGGTTGAGGTAGTAAACGGGGCAGTTGGGTTACGCTTACGTTTTTTCTTCTCAATATTTTCTACAATTACATGGCCATCTTTTGCGCCACTGTTTAAAACTTTTTCTGCATCCCTGGCTTTCTTTTCAGAATTAATTGTAAATTGACTGACTTTTTTATCTTTTAAAAGTGTCAGTTTTGCGGTGAACTCCTGCTTGTCATGTTCAAGTTCAGACTCAACCGTCCAGTATTCTTTTGGTTTAAACTTTTCTATTTCCAGTTCACGTTCAACAATTAAACGTAGAGCCGGGCTTTGTACCCTTCCCGCTGATAAACCACGACGAATTTTTTTCCATAACAGCGGTGATAAATTAAAACCAACCAGGTAATCTAACCCGCGGCGCGCGAGTTGTGCATCAATCAGGTCCTGCGAAAGATCTCGCGGATCTTCAATTGCCGCTTTAACTGCATTCTTTGTCACCTCGTTAAAGGCAACACGGCCAACCTCTTTATCTTTTA
>JAOUOK010000168.1 GCA_029880425.1 Gammaproteobacteria bacterium | reverse complement strand
GATGAATTTTTTTATTGTGGAAAACAGGTAAAGCATTTCCACTCCAGCTCCACAGAAAATTAGTACTTATATCAACGATTTTAAACATCGCTGATGGATATTCTCAAAAATATTTTTAATGCCCGCTCTATTCCTGTATTATTAAAATAACATTAGTAGATATACGGGATAAGGTATCAGTACTAAAAAAACAGTTATTACTTATGGAACATTTGACATGTTTCATAAAGGCCACCTGCGATTACTCGAGCGCGCCAAAGCATTAGGTGACTACCTTATTGTGGGTGTGACGCATGAGAATTATGATCGCTCCCGCGGAAAATTAAATGTTATCGAAAACACACAGACCCGTGTGCAGGCTATCGAGGCATTAGGTTTTGTCGATAAAGTCATTGTAGAAAAACATAAAAAACAAAAAGCCGAAGACATGGTGAAATATGATGTTGATATTTTTGCCATTGGCGATGACTGGGAAGGTACATTTGACTACCTTAATGAATATACGCATGTTGAATACCTGCCTCGTACAAAAGGTATATCCAGTACCGAATTAAGAAGAGATAATTTTGATACGATTAAACTGGGTATTGTTGGCCTTGGTCGTGATACCACTGCCTTTATTAACGAGGCTCAGCATGTACCTAATTTAAAAGTTAATCGCATCTATGCTCCTGACTTGCCCGCATTAAAGAAATTTACCCAGGAAAATGAATACATTAGGTACGGGCATGATAATTACGATGAGTTTTTAGACACAAGTATTGTTGCTGTTTATATTGACACGGCATTGGAAGAACATTATCCACTGATTAAAAAAGCATTGTTGGCAGGTAAACACGTCCTGTGTGAAAACCCGCTTGCGTTATATAAAAGTGAACTGCTTGAGCTACTCTCTATTGCGAAAAAAGAAAAAGTATTATTACTCTCTGCACTAAAAACAGCTTTTTTACCTGCTTTCAACCAGTTATTAACCGAGCTGGATAAAGGTATTATAGGTGATATCAAAGAAGTCAGGGCTACACGGACAACACTATATAAAGAAAAAGATTATCCCGATACTTTTATGGCGCAGGGTGCCACAAATATTTTATCGTCTTACCCGTCGTTGTTAGTAAATAAGATCCTGGGTGAAAGTAAAGATATTACTTTCTTTGACCAGGGCACTGAAGGTTACGATGTTTCTAATTTAATTATCAGCAAGCATAAAGGTGGAGCGATTGGTATTTCTAACGTAGCAACAGGTATTAAGGCAGAAGGAGATGCTGAGATTTCGGGTACTAAAGGTTATGTTTATATCCCTGAACCGTGGTGGTTAACCAAAACGTTTGATGTTCGTTTTGAAGATGAACATAAAAGCATGACATTTAAATATGAATTTGAAGGTGATGGGCTGCGCTATATGATTGCCGAGTTTGCATCATTAATCCAAAGAGATATGCGTAAGTCTGACAAGTTGACACCGAAAGATATGATCAGAATAAATCGCGTGCTGCTGGAATATAATGAACGAAAGTTTAAAGAAATGGAAAAAGCTGAAAATGATTTATAAAGACTATGCCATTTTTACACCCGGCCCTGTAAAAATGTCTGAAGAAATTTTACAGGTAGGCGCACAACAAACCCCGTATTTTCGTAACAGTAAATTTTCGGATGTGACCTTCGCTTGCGAAAACGGGCTGTTAGAAATGGTCAATGCACCGGAAGGTTCTAAAGTTATATTCTTAACTGCATCAGGTACGGCAGGTATGGAAGCCGCTGTAATGAATTTTCTCAGTGAAAATGATAATGCCTTAGTAGTTAATGGTGGTGGTTTTGGTCAGCGCTTTGTTGATATATGTATCACTCATAAAATACCACATACTGATTTTAAAGTTAAAAATACCAACCTGAGCGATATTGAAAGTCTGGCGCCTGGTGAAACGTATTCTGCATTAGTTGTTAATGCACATGAAACATCAGTTGGGCAGCTTTATAACCTGGATGCAATGGGCGAGTATGCTGTTAAAAATGACTTGCTCTACATTGTTGATGCTATTTCAATGCTGGTCACTGATCCACTCGATATGCAGCAGTCGAACATTGATGTTGTTATCGCAAGTTCGCAAAAAGGCCTGGCTTTGCCACCCGGGTTGACCATGGTGATACTGGCACCAAAAGCATTAAAGAAATTACAAGTAGTAAATTCTTTGTACTTTAATTTTAAAGATTATTTGTCGAATGGTGAAAGAGGACAGCAACCTTACACACCGGCGGTTACGATTATGTTGCAACTAGAGGCCAGGCTTAATCAAATCAAAAAGCGCGGTGGCGTTATACAAAGTATTGCTAATGCAAAAGAAGTGGCCGAGTATTTCAGGGAAAGCATAAAAGCATTACCTTTAAAAGAATATTCAGATTATATGCCGAATGCAATGACTGCCTTAACCCCGACTGATGGAAATTCGGCAATCGATATTGTTAATGACCTAGAAGAAAACTACAAGGTAATGGTGTGTCCTAACGGTGGTGCAGAACGAGATAGTGTCTTTCGCGTCTCTCACATGGGTGAAATGACTAAAGAATATACCGACATACTCATTGATGCGTTATATGACTATTATGGTGTAGCCAGGTCGTAGTTATCTAAGTTAATGATAGAGACTGGAAGTTAATGATAGAACCTCGAATTTTACGTAGAGCCCAGTTGATCATGCTCGATATGCTTGTCGAGTTTGATGCTATATGTCAAAAACACCAGTTACAGTACTGGTTAGATTCAGGAACATTGTTAGGTGCGGTTCGACATAAAGGGTTCATCCCCTGGGATGATGACATTGATGTGTCGATGCCGCTTGAGGACTACGAAAAATTCTTAAATGTGGCGCGAAGTAATTTCTCGAGCGATATTTTTTTTCAAACTTCTGAGACGGATAAAAACTTCAAATTTGATTATATTAAACTACGTTCCAATAAAGCCCGCATAGTTGAGTTTCACGAAAAAGATAAAGATATAAAATATCACCAGGGGGTATTTGTTGATATTTTCCCGATGCTGGTAATAGAAAGTTCTGAGGACAATAAAAGGCTATATGATGATATCCTTAAAGATATCAGAGATGTATCTTCTGTTAGCCTGCACACGCCAAACGGCATAGATGATCCTGTAAAAAGAGCAGCTTTAGTCGCGTCTTTAAAACAAAAACACCTGGGATGGGCAACGGATAAATCCAAAGTGATTTATGGCGGCGAAATGCCAGACGTGGCAGCATGGTTTGATATTGATAAAGTTTTCCCGCTGACAACGATGGGGTTTGAAGGCCTTTCTTTTCCGGTTCCAAGTGATCCTGCTCATTACCTGGATGCTATTTATCTTTTTGACTACCGGCAACTACCACCAGAAAATAAGCGTATTACGCATGCGCACAGCATCGAGGTATATTAAATAAAGAACAATAGTAAGTATTCTTAATGGATATTTAATATTGTAACTGGCTGGATAATTGTATCCTGTTGTAGGTCATCCCGGGTTGAATTCGATTTAATATGTTCCTGGTTTTCATTTATCACAATAAGCGTTGCCCGTTCTAATGAATTAAAGTCAGTTGATGTTGCAGCGGTATACGCCCCCATCATCTCGGCAATCACAAGGTCGCCAACTTCCAGTTCCGGAAGCGTGATATCTTCTTCTATGACATCAATACTGTCACAGGTTGGGCCAGCAAGTACACATGACTGTTCATTCCCAGTTTTAAGGGTACGGATAGGGTACTGGGCATGATCATAAATACGACCACTGAAGGAACCGTATACACCGTCATCAATGTAATACCAGGTTGTGCCTGAACGTTGTGCTTTCCCAACGACAGATGAAATCGTCATTACGGCAGGGGCAACCAGGAAACGACCAGGTTCGGCGATGATATTAATATCATTAGGGACAGATTTTAGTGCTTCACGAATGGGAGCACAGAAGGTGTCGATATCAAGCGTGTTTCCATCATAGTTAACCGGGAAGCCACCACCAATATCGAGTGTATTTAAAGGTACATCACTGGTTGAGATAATATCAATACAGTGTTTAATCGCATCGACATGTGCATCGGGCGTCGCACTTTGTGAACCTACATGAAAAGACAGGCCTTTGATATGGATGCCCATTTGTTTAGCACGGTGAATTAAGTGCAGGGCTTCATCAGCTGCACAGCCAAACTTGCGTGAGAGGTCAACTTTTGCCGTGGTACCTCGAAAACTTACACGTAATAACAAGCCAACACGGTGACGGTACTTACGGAATTTTTTAAGTTCTTCAATATTATCAATTACAAACGTGGTGCAGCCGAAGCGTAAAGCATCACGGATATCTTTGTCTTTTTTGATCGGATGCGTGTGAATCGTGTTACGTGGATTCACGCGATGCTGACGTACTTGTTCAATCTCACCAAGGCTGGCAAGATCAAAGCCAGAACCCAGTTGTTTCAGGGTATTGATCACGGCATCGTTAGGAAAGGCTTTCACGGCATAGAAAAAATCAACACCGGGCAGGGCAGACTTTAAACTTTTATACTGATCTTCTAAACAGGCACAATCAAGCACAAGCAAGGGCGAACCATGTTGATCAGCGAGTTGTTGAATTTGTGCATCAGTTAAAAAGGGTTTCATTTAAGAATCCGTTTCATTAATTGCATTAACCACGTACTGTGGCAAAGCAAAAGCTGCCTGGTGTATCTCAGGATTGTAGTAGTTTGTTTTAATATGTGCAGCATCAAAACGTTGTACTAATGTTTCCAGGGGAACTTTGCGCAGTTCCGGGTTATCCGTCCCCCAGGCAAAGGTCATTATCCCACCAACATAGGTAGGTACCGCGGCAGCGTAGAAATAACGATCATCAAAAACAGCTGATAAACGTTTTGCCGTGGTGGTCACTTCGTCGGGTTGCATAAAGGCGACCCCGTTTTGAGTGGCTAATACGCCACCTTCATTTAGACAGCGCTTACAACCATCGTAAAAGGTTGAAGTGAACAGGACTTCGCCGGGACCAATCGGATCGGTTGAGTCTGAAATAATGACATCAAACTTTTCATCAGTTTCCGTAACAAACTTAATACCATCATCAATCACGATATTGGCGCGTGGATCTTCAAAGGCCCCATTACTATGTCCCGGTAAATATTCTTTCGCCATATCAATAACGGCTTGATCAATTTCAACCTGGGTAACATGCTCAACATTTTGGTGTTTGCATACTTCACGCAAGATACCCCCATCGCCGCCACCGATGATTAGAACACGCTTTGCATTACCATGGGCGAATAGCGGTACGTGCGTCAACATTTCATGATAAATG
>JAOUOK010000167.1 GCA_029880425.1 Gammaproteobacteria bacterium | reverse complement strand
GAAAAAATTACTTGTTATCGGTTATGTCTGGCCCGAACCTGCTTCGTCTGCCGCGGGTAGTCGGATGATGCAACTGGTAGAGATATTTCATCAGCATCAATACCAGGTTAGCTATGCTTCACCAGCACAAGTCACAGATCATATGGTTAACCTTGAGTCATTAGGCATTGATAAAGTTTCAATAGAGCTGAATAACAGCAGCTTTGATGAATTTGTTAAAAAGTTAAACCCAGACGTGGTGTTATTTGACCGTTTTATGATGGAAGAGCAATTCTCGTGGCGGGTGGAAAAACAATGTCCTTCTGCTATACGTATACTGGAGACCGTTGATTTACATTGCTTAAGGTATGCCCGGCAGCAGGCAGTGAAAAAAGGTAAAGATGCCTCGAAGTCGGAAAATCTCGATTTTATTAACGATATTGCCTTGCGTGAAGTGGCAAGCATCTTACGTTGTGATTTGAGTTTATTAATCTCTGAATATGAAATTGAAATTCTAAAAGAGATTTATCATGTTGATGAAGATCTCCTGCTTTATTTACCCTTTATGTATGATGCAATGGATAGGGATGATGCTTTGCAAGCCTGGCCTTCTTATTCTGAACGACAACATTTTGTCACCATAGGTAATTTTCGCCACGAACCGAACTGGGATTCTGTTTTATATTTAAAAAATGAAGTCTGGCCATTAATTCGGGCTAAGTTGAAAAATGCAGAATTACATATCTATGGTTCATACCCACCTAAAAAAGCACAACAACTACATAATCCGAAACAGGGTTTTTATGTCAAAGGCTGGGCCGAAGATGCTATTACAAGCTTAAGCCAGTACCGGGTTTGCCTGTCACCCTTGCGTTTTGGTGCGGGGATGAAAGGAAAGTTAGCTGATGCCATGTTAAGTGGTACTCCCAGTGTGACCACCTCTATAGGTGCAGAATCCATGCATGCTGATTTCGACTGGCCGGGTATTATTGCTGACGATCCAGTGTCGATAACAGGTGCAGCCATTGATTTATATACTGATCAAGAACAATGGCAGTTATGCCAGTCAAACGGAATTTTTATAATAAATTCTGTATTTAATAAAGAAAAATATGCACTTAAGTTTTATCAAAGACTCCTGGATACTATCGAAGCATTGCAAGATAAAAGACATAAAAACTTTACCGGCATGATGTTACAACATCACACCATGAAAAGTGCGATGTATATGTCGCAATGGATTGAAGCAAAAAATAAATTAAATAAAGAAGAATAGATAATGGAGAGTATTATTTTTTCTGCCTGTAAAGATATTCCTGTACAGAAGTTTATAGTGATTAACTGGCAGCAATCATCTGAATATTGTGAGTGAGAATACGAAGATGCTTTAATAGTGTGTAATTAATGCCACACGAAAACAATTACTGTGGAATGATATAGATGTCGTACCGTGTTTTTTTACTTGCTACATGGTAGGTGGGATTAAGTGCTGAAAGATTTTCAGCACCTTTGGGTCTTTTAACAACAACGCGCTTTCGCGCAACTTTTATCGCGATATCAAGCAGTGCTTGTGTATCTTCATCCTTGCCTAAAAGGCTTTGCAGTAACTGCATATTTTTTTTAACCGAGGCAGACTTTTTCCGTTCCGGATACATCGGGTCAAGGTAGATCACGTCAGGTAATGTCGCATTTTCATTGCTTGATAGCTGAGTGAGATACTTAATACTGTTTTCTTCTTTTACATCAAATCCCGTTTTTATTATAGATTGAAAGTGTTCATCATCTTCTGCGCGTTTTACTGCATCACGTATTAACTCAGTAACAATGGGAGAGCGTTCTAAAAGTGTTAATGGACAACCCAGGCAGGCTAATACAAAAGCATCTTTCGCCAGGCCGGCCGTGGCATCAAGGACAGAAGGTGCCGTAACACCTTGTTTTAAACCTATGGCTTTAGCAATACTTTGTCCACGACCTCCACCGAATTGCTGCCGGTGAGCTAAGTCTCCTGAGAGGAAATCTATATGAATGGCAATATTTTTTTCTGTGTCACGTAACTCAACAAATTCTTCGGTGTAGTTGAGGATGAGTGATGTTTTGTTTTCGCTAATCGGGTTTAAAGCCAGCTTATGCTTATCGGCAAAGTTTTTTGCAGGTTCTTTTGATTTATCAGATGTATATGAAATAGAAATAGGTGTGTTCATACTTACTGGCTGGATATATTTTTCATTTCTCTTAAGACTTTATATGCAGTTGTTTTTAATAATATTCCAGATTAAACATAATATTAACTTTGAAAGCAGTGAACGCAGCTTAAACCAGACTGATTTTTTCAGCTTAGTTTAAGCTACGCCTTAATAATTACTTACGATTTTTTCTCTTATCAGATATTTTTTTCTTACTGCTTCTTTTCCTGTCTGTCGCCCTGGCAGGTGATTTTTTACGATCTGAATCTTTATTTTGCGGTTTGCGAGTTAAGGTTGCACGTTTCTTTGGTGTTGATTCTTCTCCAAAAACAGAAATATTCAGTTTTTGGCCAGCGACACGTACACTCTTTAAGTCCATAAATATATCTTTAGGCATACCTTCGGGTAAATCAATGGTGCTGTAATCATCATTAATCTGGATACGGCCCATGTGTTTGCTGTCAATCCCTGCTTCATTGGCAATGGCGCCTACGATATTGCCGGGTTTCACACCATGATCATGGCCGACTTCAAGACGGTAGGTTTGCATACCTTCTTCTTTTTCATGGTTGTCACGACCTCGATCACTTCTGGGGCGACGTTCAGAACGTTCACCACGGCTTTCGCGATCTCTACGTGAACCTCTTTCACGATTACGATCTCCCCGGTCGTGATCAGATCTTTGTGAACGTTGGGCTTCAGGGGTATTAGACAGTAATAAAGGTTCATCACCTTGCACCATCTTGGCTAATGCTGCGGCAACCTCAATTGCAGGAATATTATGTTCCAGCGTGTATTTTTCTAAAATACTGGCATAAAACTCGAGTCCTTCACTTGCCAGGTTATCCGTAATATTTTGTGTGAAGCGGGCAATTCGTTTGTTGTTAATGATTTCAGTTGAAGGCATTTCCAACATTTCAATTTTTTGCTTAGTCGCACGCTCAATTTGCTGCAACATGCGTTTTTCACGCGGAGCAACAAATAATATCGCATCACCTGTTCGTCCTGCGCGACCAGTACGTCCAATACGGTGAACATAGGCTTCAGTATCGTAAGGAACATCGTAATTTACAACATGGCTAATCCTTGGCACATCTAATCCACGTGCTGCAACATCGGTTGCGATTAAGATATCAATTTTTTTCTTCTTTAATTTATCAATGACTTTTTCACGCTGGTTTTGCGCAATATCACCATTTAACGCTGCAGAAGAATATCCGCGGGCTTCGAGTTTTTCTGCCAGTTCTAGTGTGGCGTTCTTGGTGCGCACGAAAATAATCATCGCATCAAACGGCTCAGCTTCAAGGATACGGGTAAGGGCATCGAGTTTATGATGACCACTGACCATCCAGTAACGCTGGGTAATTGTGTCAGCAGTTGTCGTTTTGACTTTAATCGTGATTTCTTTCGGGTTGTCTAAATAACGCTGCGCAATTTTATGAATTTGCTTTGGCATGGTTGCAGAGAACAGGGCAATCTGACGTTCTTCAGGAATTTGCTCCATGACCCACTCAACATCATCAATAAAGCCCATACGTAACATTTCGTCGGCCTCATCAAGAACCAGTGTTTTTAAACTATCGAGATTTAAAGTTTTACGACGAATATGATCCATGACTCGTCCCGGTGTACCGACGACGACATGAACACCACGTTCCAGCTGACGAATTTGTCCCCGGTAATCCTGGCCACCGTAAACAGGGAGAACATGAAATCCTTTCATTTTTGCCGCATATTTCTGAAAGGCTTCTGCAACCTGGATAGCCAGTTCACGGGTAGGCGCAAGGACTAAAACCTGTGGAGATTTTTGCTTAATATCGATTTGCGATAAAATAGGTAAGGCAAAGGCGGCAGTTTTACCTGTTCCTGTTTGTGCCTGGCCAAGAACATCACGGCCATCCAGTACATAAGGAATCATTTCAGCCTGGATGGGTGAGGGGGATTCATAGCCGATATCACCCAGTGCCTCGAGTACAGGGGCAGAAAGGCCAAGGTCACTAAAAGAGGGGAGAGTGTCAGATTGAGACATCAGATGTTCCTGTAAATGAAGTTCATGAAAAAATTAAGTGAAGTGCTAAATGCTTGATATCAGCCAGGCCTGTTAAAATACCCGGCCTGCAAAGGAATTAAGGACGCGCATTATACTGTTTTATATGACAATTAACAGCAAAATACGATATTGTAACGCCTGATTTACCCTAAATATAACCGTTGATTAAAGTCTAATGAGCCAAAAAGTCCTGTTTTCAATCATTGAATCACCCCTGCACCCTAACTTTACGGATTTGTACCAAAGCCTGAACCTTGAAAATGTACAGCTCGGCTCAATGCGCAAAGCCATTTCACAACTGAAAAAACAAAAACCGGATTATGTTGTGGCTGAATTCATGTATGGTTATGGTAATAACTATGCCGGTGTAAATGTCAGTAATCTGGATGTGTTTTTACACAGCCTGCAAAAATATGCACCGGAGGCAAAAGTAATTGCTATGGTTGAAAAGCACGAAGTGAAATATGTGCCACGATTATTAGATTTATTTACTTTACATGCAGTATTACAACATCCTGTTTCTCAACAAGCTTTACTTTCTGTATTAGAAGAAGAATAAAATGAAAATATGGGTTGATGCAGATGCCTGTCCAAAAGTAATAAAAGAAATTTTATTTCGTGTGGCAGAACGAACCAAGATAACAGTCACTTTAGTTGCTAACCAGAGTTTAAGCACGCCTCCTTCTGCATTTATAAAAAGTATTCGTGTTTCTTCCGGCTTTGATGTTGCAGATAACTATATCGTGCAGAAAGCCAACAAGGACGATTTAGTTATTACCGCCGATATCCCGTTAGCGGCAGAAGTGATTGAAAAGGGGGCGCATGCACTCAATCCACGTGGTGAGTTGTATTCTACCGAAACTATCAAGCAAAAACTTGTGATGCGGGATTTAATGGATGAGTTAAGAGGCAGTGGTGAAGTCACCGGTGGTCCCCCACCACTCAATCAACGTGACAGGCGGGAATTTGCCAACCAGCTTGATCGGCTGGTAGAAAAGTGGAAATAAAAATTTACAGTTTATCTTGATATGAATAATAGTTTGGTTAAAGAATAATTAAGAACTGCCGAATAAGGAGTAAGAACTAATTATTTTAAATCAAGCAATGACCCT
>JAOUOK010000166.1 GCA_029880425.1 Gammaproteobacteria bacterium | reverse complement strand
TAGAACGCGGTAACACATATCAACCGAGTTAACGATGATCCGCAGTGCATAAACATCCATAACTTCACTAAATGAAAGCTGTTTAATTTTCATTTTTTTATAAATACTAAACAGGTGTTTTTCACGACCTATAACCCGGCCAATCAACGCTTCCTGGCGCATCCGTTCTAAAATCGAATCTTCCAGCTTGCCAATAATCTCGTTGCGATTACCTCGTGCCTTTTTTACATTTTCATCGAGGACGCGATAACGATTGGGATACATAGCGAGAAAACCCAGGTCTTCCAGCTCAAGACGGATCCGGTTCATTCCCAGGCGGTTTGCTATCGGCGCATAAATTTCTAACGTTTCCCGTGCGATACGGCGTTTTTTATCCGGGCGCATCACACCTAATGTGCGCATGTTATGCAGGCGGTCAGCAAGCTTGATCAGGATAACCCGGATATCTTTTACCATCGCCAGCATCATTTTGCGGAAATTTTCCGCCTGTGCTTCAGCCTTGGTGGCAAATTCAATGTGAGTCAGTTTGCTGACGCCATCAACCAGCTCGGCCACTTCTGCTCCAAAGCGACTCTCAACCTGGTCTTTTACAAACGGGGTGTCTTCAATAACATCATGCAATATGGCAGAAATAATACTTTTCTGATCCATATGCATTTCTGCAAGGATACGGGCTACAGCCAGGGGATGGTAAATATAGGCTTCACCGGTGGCACGACGTTGCCCATCGTGCGCTTCGGCACCAAAAAGGTATGCCTGGTAGACTTCCGCCACTTGTTCCATCTCGAGATAGGTCTCGAGCATTTCGCACAGGTGGCTTATACGAAAGGCGGTTGGATCTTTTTGGTATGACGAGGCACTCCCTTTGTCAGGGTAGTTTTTATTCCGCGCTGTTTCCTGTGATATCTGAGTCACTGCTGCCTGCGTCTCCACTTAATGCAGCTTTAATTGCTGCTGCCATATCAAGTGTATCAGATTCTTTCATTTCAGCTGACTCTTCTGCACCCTCTTGTGACTCAACTTCAGTAAATTCCTGCTTTTCGGCAGCTTCCGCTTCATCAAGAATTTGTTCATCGATCAGGCCATCAGCGATTTCACGTAAGGCGATAACAGTTGGCTTATCATTTTCAATTTCAACCAGCGGTTCTTTACCCATTGCAATCTGGCGTGCACGTCTCGCGGCTAACTTCACCAGTGCAAAACGGTTATCAACATTTTCCAGACAATCTTCAACTGTTACTCGAGCCATCAGGCAAATCTCCAAAAACATCCCAGAAATGGGGGATAAAATCAAAAAAGGTCGGCAAGTATACCGATCAGATGCTGTTTAATCCAGCAACTCTTTTAATAATGCTGATAAATGCTGGCTTTGTGCGCTATATCGGCTGCGCCTGGCCAGGATAATACTCCTTAATTCAATAAGGGCTTTATCAAAATCATCATTAACCACTAAATAGTCATATTCTGAATAGTGCGATGTTTCGCTCTGTGCATCGCGCATGCGCCGGGCAATGATTTCATCACTATCCTGGCCACGTCCACGCAGACGCTCTTCCAGTGCAGCTTGTGATGGTGGCAAAATGAAAATTTTCACCGCATAAGGAAGCTGCTTTCTGACCTGTGCTGCACCCTGCCAGTCAATTTCAAGGATGACATCTTCACCATGGTTAAGTTTTTCCTCAATATTGGCCACTGCAGTACCGTAGTAATTGTCAAAAACCTGCGCATGCTCCAAAAAGGCGCCTTGCTCAACCATACTGAGAAAAGTTTCTTTTTCAATGAAATGGTAATCGCTACCATCAACTTCACCTTCTCGTTTTGCCCGCGTGGTGTGAGAAACCGATACGCCAATACCGGGCGTTTGTTCTAATAATGCTTTTACCAGGCTGGTTTTACCCGCACCTGAGGGTGCTGAAATGACGTACAAAGTACCTAATGGATCACTCATACTTTTCCTTTATAAAATATTACTACTATATCTAAAGTAGTCCTTTAACATGATTACGTAAAAATAGATTTTCTTCTTCAAGCATATATATGCAATGAGACAGTTCAGTGTGATTACGGATAATAGAGGAAAGTTTTTCCTTTAATTGCCCGACTTCAACTTCCGACTTTTTTCCTTCAAGCTCTAAAAACAAACTGTCAAAGTCATTATATTGTGACTTTAAAAGCTGTTTCATTTCTTTTTGCTCATCTTCATCATCATCCTGAATATCTTTTACCAGGATTCGTTTTACCAGGTGACAATCACTTAATATTTTCTTGAACTTTTCAGCAACATCAACCCAGTAATTTTCTAAATTAGAATCAGCCGTTAATAATTCTTTTTCTATCTCAAGCAAACCTTTTCTCAAGGTCAGCCAGTCTGCTTCACCAAATTCTTCTTTTTTTAAATCTTCATCTGTAAATTGTAAATTTAGTCGGCTTTCTATAAGTTTAATCTCAAAATTAAAATAATATTCTACCGAAGCAATCGCCGAATATTCACTTCCTGTCCCGGAAACATTTTTAACTGCAAGAATCTCTTTATTTTTAGCCTTTAACAAAAATAACAGGATAGCAATTATAATGAACATTGTTACTATCAACTGAACAATCAAAATAACCGGGATTAATCCGAGACTAACCATCTAGTATCTCCTGCATCCATTCAAGTTTAGATAAACTACAACTTATTCAATATTCTGAATTTGCTCACGCATTTGTTCAATGAATACTTTTAAGTCGACCGAAGCTTTAGTGGTTTCGGTATCAATTGATTTTGAACCAAGGGTATTCGCTTCACGGTTTAATTCCTGCATTAAAAAATCCAGCCTGCGACCGATAGGTTTATTATCTTTAAGCACCCTTTCAACCTCGCTAATATGCGTGGTTAACCGATCCAGCTCTTCATCCACATCGGTTTTTTGTGCCAGCATAACCAGCTCCTGTTCAATCCTGTTTTCATCAACTTCGACACCGGCTTCTTTAATTCTTGTTAATAATTTTTCACGCCATAACTGCATAATTTCTGGAAGGCGTTTTTGAACATTAACAATAACACCTGATATCGACTGGCAGCGCTCCTCAATTAGTTTAGATAGTTTTTCTCCTTCACGCTCACGACACTCAAGCATGTCAGCTAATGTTATATCCAGTAACTCAAACAAGGCATTATGTAATTCTTCAGTATCAAGCGCGGGTGTTTTGATCACGCCTGGCCAGCGTAAAATATCCAGAGAGGAAACGGAATCAGCATTATAAAGAATATGATCGATCTCACGACTGGCATGAGCAATCTGCTTGACTAACTCTTTATTAATTTCAATTTCACCTGCGACCGTTTCAGTTCGATTAAACTTTAATCCAACATCAACCTTACCTCGCGCCAATCTCGAGGAAATTTTTTCCCTGATTTTATGCTCAAGATTTCGAAGCTCTTCAGGCATACGCATTGATACATCGAGGTAGCGATGATTCACAGAACGTAATTCTAATGTCATCGTGCCCCATTCTTTTACCAGTTCTTGCCTGGCAAATGCAGTCATGCTTCGTGCCATATTTATCCTCTCAATGTGGAGATATTATGTTTTTCTTAATTAATCTATTTCTATTATAAGCCATATATGCATTCAAATTTGTAATGAATGAGTATTAACTTGTCTGCTATGCTACTCTAAAATTTATAGCCTCAACAAAAAAATAAAAGTTATAATCAATTTTATGAGCAAATCAAACAATTCCCTGCAAAAAGGCGTACAGCTGGATAACTATATAATTGACAGTATCCTCGGCGGTGGCGGCTTTAGCATTGTTTATTTGGCCCATGACAAAGACAATAAAAAAGTTGTTATAAAAGAATACATGCCGAGCAAACTGGCCAGTCGCGGCGAAAATAATGAAGTAAAACCGACTACTGATAGCAATATTGAACGTTTCGCTCATGGCCGCCGCCTGTTTTTCCAGGAAGCCGGTACCCTGATTAATCTCAAGCACCCCAATATCGTAAATGTAATCAACTTCTTCCGCGCCAACGGCACGGTCTACATGGTGATGGACTATGAAGAAGGAGTAAACCTGCAGGGCTATATCAAAAAGCATAAGGGTAACCTGAGTGAAGCCCTACTGGGTGCTGTATTTATACCTTTATTAGAAGGTCTCGAACTCATTCACAGCAGCGGATTACTGCACCTTGATATTAAACCAGGCAATATTCATTTATGCAGTGGCGCACACCCGCTATTACTTGATTTTGGTGCTGTACATGAAATGATGCATTCACGCCAGTTTCAGCCCAACCAGGTAATCACCCCGGGGTTTTCTCCCATTGAGCAGCTCGATCCCGGTGGTTATGTCGGGCCCTGGACAGATATTTATGCCATCGGTGCCACTATGCGCGCGTGTATCGAAGGAATCCCCCCCCCATCTTCAACTAAGCGCCGCGAAAAAGACACCATGCGACCCGCAATCAATGCCTTCAGGAAAAAATACTCTCCCAAATTACTTGAAGCAATAGACTGGGCAATGGAAGTCGATCCGATGATCCGTCCACAAAAAGTTGCTCCACTGCTGGATAAGTTAAAAGAAATTAAATCACTGACACACAATGGTGTCGCAAAAAAACAATAAAGCTGAGTTTAAGAAACATGCAATATGAAATAGGCCGCGTCAGCCTGCTGGGCAACCGAAAAAATAACCAGGACCGATTGGGTGTTGCAGAAAGCCATGGTGGTGTTGTTTTAATTTTAGGTGATGGCCTGGGTGGTAAGCCCGGTGGTGAACTGGCAGCTGAAACACTAGTACGTTCAGTGCAACACGAACTTCGGCATGAAATCATGCCGGTAGAAGAACCAGAAAAATTACTCAAACAGCTCATCATAAAAGCCCATTACGCGGTTCGGGCGATGGGCAAAAAACAAACTCCCCCGGTTGAACCCGGTTCTACCGCTGTTTTATGTTTAATCCAGAATAAAAAAGCCTGGTGGGCTCATGTCGGTGACAGCCGCTTTTATTTTTTCCGTGACGGTCTGCCTATTTACCGTACCCAGGACGACTCCTTTGTCGAGCACCTTTATCAAAAGGGTGAAATCAGTATTGAAAAACGTGATAGCCACCCGATGCGAAATTACGTTACCCAGTGTATTGGACTAATGGAAAACGAACCTAATGTTGCGGTGAGTAAAGGCATTGACTTGCAGGTCGGTGATACCTTGTTACTTTGTAGTGACGGATTCTGGGAACCGCTTGATGATGCACAAATTGGTTCCAACCTGGTTGATACTAATATTAAAGACGCACTTAGCATGCTCGCAACCCGTGCTGAACAATCAAGCTATCCAAAAAGTGACAACACCACTGCCGTAGCCATGAAAATACTTTCA
>JAOUOK010000003.1 GCA_029880425.1 Gammaproteobacteria bacterium | reverse complement strand
TTGCTGTGTTGATAAATACGGCTGGATGCAATGCGTTCACACAATAAAAAAGCCGCCTGTTCACGCTCAGAATCGCTGAGAGCGCGTCTTTTATTACGAATTTGTTGGCGTAAGGTTTTTGTATCCATATTAACGTCATTGAACCATAAAGAAGTGCTTAATTACAAAGGCCTCTTAAGTAAATAGTAAAGACTGTTTTGATTGAATGTCACTTTTAATGATGTCCGGCTACTAGGGAAAAGTATTTGAAATGAAATACCGGGTTTTAGAAGAGGGTGGGCAGCCCCGCCTGTACCGTTGGGATCTGTGCCTTGAACCAAAGGTTCAAGTGGGGACGTCGTGGGAACATTAGGCTTTCCGCTCAAAGGCGGACATGCACACAGCGCCACTACTCAGCCCCCGGGGGTATGTATTACGGCTCAAGGGTCTCTCGATCACTGACGAATACTGCAGGGTATGCCCATTAATGGTGTTACAGGTATGATTTTAGATGATTTACGACGATTGTTCTTTAGATATATTTATTTTTATTAAGTGTAGAAGTGTTGACAGCTTAAATTTCTAACTGGCGACTGCGATACAGGGCATCATCAATTTTTTCCTGAATGCTACGAATACGTGTACCAACTGAGGTATCCGGTGATGTGGATTCACCGCCTTGAGTAAGTAATTCATGGGAAATATTAAGTGCAGCCATAACCGCGATACGATCAGAACCGATAATTTTTCCGCTATCACGAATTTCACGCATTTTTTTATCAAGATAATCAGCTGAGCGCTGTAGATCATGACGTTCATCTTCACTACAGGCAATCATGTATTCTTTATCCAGGATGTGGATAGTGATTCCATCTTGTGATTTAGCTGTCATTTTCTATTGCCTTTAAACGTCCGATCATTGCTTCAACGCGTGTACGTGCCAATTCAGTTTTTTCGATAAGACGTGTACGTTCACTTTGTAGATGGGTATGACTATCACGTAGCGTCTTATTTTCACTTTGCAGGCGATCAATGGTCTTGATGAGATCATCAACGCGGCTTTCTAATTTTTTTAGATCGAGTTCTTCCATTTATTCCTCAGTCTCTGCGGAAACCTTGTTTGTTATTATTAGTATAAGAATATAGAGCACTTTGCACGCGGTCAACGGGTAAACAGGGTGGAAAATGATGTAAAATCAACCGCCAACAGCCATAGCTTACGCGAGCAGCAACGCCCACCAAAGCAGACAGGCAAATTCAGTTATTTTTTGAGGTAAAACGGGAAATTATGAGTGAAATAGACATCCAATTTGATGAAATAAATGATGCCTTAAAACGAATTAGCGTGGAGCAGGATGCGGCCGAGGTTCATGGGGCTTTATGTGGTTTATTTTGTACCGTAAATGGACTCAGCGCGGATTACTGGCTGGATAATACCCTGACCGAAACACCTGAAGATGATGCGCTCACCGTCGATGCCCTTAACAATGAAAGTCGCTCCCTGCTGACCCAGTTATTTAATGCAGCGCAAAAGCAACTTTCCGGCCAGGATTTTGATTTTGAGCTTTTTCTGCCTGGTGATGAATCGGGGTTATATTCCCGGGTTGAGGCGCTGAGTAACTGGTGCCAGGGCTTTTTATATGGATTAAGCCAGGGTGGCTTGACTGATCCTGAAGGTTTACCCGGTGAGTTACCGGAAATAGTGAAGGACCTTGTTGAAATTTCAAGAGCAGAGTCTTACGAGCTGGATGATGATGCTCAAGATGAAAAAGATTATATGGAGCTGGTTGAGTTTGTTAGAGTTGCAGTACAACTTTTTGTTGATGAAATGCATCAATTCCAGGTTGAAGAACCTGGTGATGAGTCGGAATACCATTAATTAATTTGTTCTTGCGAAGGAACGGTAGTGACTGTGGCAATCATCATGATGAACCACATTTTTTCAGAGATTGCAGCGTTGCGTTGAAAAACTATCGTTTTTAAAATCATCTCGCAATGACAGGTTTATTTTGTAATAACGGAAATATATGAATAACCAGGAATACAAACGGCGTCGTAAACATCTCATGCAGATCATGGGGAATGACGCGGTCGCAATTTTACCCGCGGCGTTGGTACGTATGCGAAACCGCGATGCAGAATTTCAATTTCGCCAGGACAGTGATTTTCACTATATTACCGGCTTTGATGAGCCTGAGGCGGTTGCTGTGTTAGTACCTGAACGTGAGCACGGCGAATATATTTTATTCTGCCGTGAAAATGATAAAACCATGGAGACATGGAATGGTCCCCGTGCAGGACAGGAAGGGGCGATTGAAAAATATGCGGCTGATGATTCATTCCCGATAGATGACATCGATGATATTTTGCCAGGGTTACTCGAGAATAAGGAGAAAGTGTATTACACCATGGGGGTGCACCCGGATTTTGATCAGCGCATCATCAAATGGGTCAACCGTCTACGTGAACAATCCCGTATGGGCGTGCATACGCCGGGTGAATTTGTTTCCCTGGATCACCAGCTACATGATATGCGTTTATATAAGAGTGCAGCTGAAATTAAAGTCATGCGTAAAGCTGCGCAAATTTCAGCACAAGCCCACATTCGTGCTATGCAGTTTTGTAAACCGGGTATTTATGAATACCAGCTTGAAGCCGAGTTGTTACACAGTTTTATGCACCAGGGCGCACGTTTTCCGGCTTACTCTTCCATAGTTGGTGGTGGAAAAAATGGCTGTATTTTACATTACGTCGATAACGCCGATGTTTTAAAAGATGGTGATTTAGTGCTGATTGATGCCGGTGCAGAACTTGAATGTTATGCATCGGATATTTCACGTACCTTCCCGGTAAACGGTAAGTATTCAAAAGAACAACGTATCCTCTACGAGATCGTGTTAGCCGCGCAATATGCTGCGATAGAAGAAGTAAAACCCGGTAACCACTGGAATGATCCGCATGAAGCGGCAATCAGGGTGATTACCCAGGGATTGATTGATACCGGGATCTTAAAAGGCAAACTTGAGACACTGATTGAAAAAGAACGTTATAAAGATTTTTATATGCACCGTACCGGGCACTGGCTGGGGATGGATGTACATGATGTGGGTGATTACAAGGTTGATGATGAATGGCGGGTGCTTGAGCCGGGCATGGTGATCACGGTTGAACCCGGGCTTTATATTTCATCCGAGCATGAGAAAGTTGCGAAGAAATGGCATAACATTGGCATTCGTATTGAAGATGATGTGCTTGTTACCAGGGATGGTTATGAGGTGTTAAGTAAAGATGCCCCCAAAGAGCCGGATGAAATTGAAGCGCTAATGGCGAAAAAAAATTAAACCGCCTGGCACACAGGTACAACTTAAGTGTCCTCGGTGGTTGATAAAATTATGATAAAAGAAAATACAGATTTTGATCTCATTATCATCGGTGGCGGTTTAGCCGGGGCAAGTCTTGCCTGCGCAATATCCCGGTCAGAGCCTTCCTTACAAATTGCTATAGTAGAAGCCTTTCCCTTTAAAACAGATGAGTCGGTATACCAACCTGCTTTTGATGCCAGGAGTGTGGCCTTATCCTATACCTCGAAACAAATTTTTGAAGGGATGGGGATCTGGCCTTTTATAAACCAGCTAGGTAGCGCAGCAATTAAAAAAATTCATGTCTCTGATCGAGGTCATGCGGGTGTCACGCGTTTGAATGCAGAAGATGAAAATGTCGAGGCGCTGGGATACGTGGTCGAGACCCGCGTCATCGGCCAGGCTTTATTTTCAGTATTGAAAAAACAGGAAAATGTTCAGTTGATTGCCCCGGCAAGACTGAAAAATTACGAAGTCGGTGACAACTCGGCCAGCGCTATCCTGGAACAGGACGGAGAAGTAAAAACGCTGACAACAAAACTACTGGTGGCTGCGGATGGGGGAGATTCGGTCGTCAGGCGACTAAGTGGTGTCAGGATTAAACAGCGTAACTATGAACAAAGTGCGGTCATTGCCAACGTAGCCACGGATCGTCCGCATCATAACCAGGCTTTTGAACGTTTTACTGACAGCGGTCCCCTGGCTTTATTACCGATGGCCGCTACAGAAAAAGAGCCACATCGTTTTTCACTGGTATGGACAATTAACAGTGCTGATACTGAAAGTATAATGAGTTGGGATGATGAAACGTTCTTAACAAAATTAAAGCAACGATTTGGTGGACGTGCAGGAGAGTTTGTTCATGTTAGCAAGCGCCATGTTTACCCGTTAAGTTTAATGCGAGCTAAAGAGCATGTCCGTGAACGTCTTGCAATCATCGGAAATGCCGCGCATACCGTACATCCTGTAGCCGGCCAGGGATTTAATCTTGGTTTGCGCGATGTCGCGGCCTTATCCCAGGTCATTATTGATGCTGTACGGAATGGCAATCATGATATTGGCAGCTTAAGCGTGTTAGAACCGTATGCGGACTGGCGTCGCCGAGATCATATTCAGACAACAGTGGCAACAGATAGCCTGGTTAGAATTTTTTCAAATAATTTTTTACCGCTGGCGGCGTTGCGTAACCTGGGGCTATTTGTTGTTGATGTGGTTCCCCCTCTTAAAAGAGTATTAGCACGACATGCCATGGGTTTTGTTGGCAAGATGCCACGGTTGGGCAGAGGTTTAAAATTATAATATGAGCCAACATTACGACATTATTATTGTAGGTGGTGGCATGGTCGGTGCCACTCTCGCCTGTGGACTTGCAGAAGAAGCTGAGCAGCTAAAGATTGCTGTTATTGATGCTTTTGAGCCAAGGCTAGAATGGGACAAAGACAGTTACGATATGCGTGTAAGCGCGATCACCCGTGCATCACAAAAACTTTTTAAAAGAATCGGTGCATGGGAAAAAATTGTTGCGCAGCGTGTTAGTCCTTACTATGAAATGTTTGTCTGGGATGCGGCAAGTCCTGCCGGTTCCGGTGAGCTCCATTTTGATAGTGCAGATATGGGTGAAACCGATCTGGGCCACATTATAGAGAATCGAATTATTGTTAAGAGCCTGCACCAACGTATGCAGGAACTCCCGCAGATCGGCTTGTATTGCCCGGCAAAATTGCAATCGATTGAATTTACCCAGGACAACGTGCATTTATGCATGGAAGATAAAACAGAACTCACCGCAAACCTGGTGGTGGGTGCAGATGGTACGCGTTCCTGGATCAGGCAGCAGGCTGATATCGCGGTCAAGGGCTGGGATTTTGACCAGGCCGCATTAGTGACAACGGTGAAAACAGAAAAGTACCACCAGGATACAGCATGGCAACGTTTTCTCCCGACCGGTCCACTGGCTTTTTTACCTTTAACCGAAGGTTACAGTTCTATTGTCTGGTCAACTTTACCCGAAGAAGCGCAACGCTTAACACAAATCCCTGAAGCCGATTTTGCAACAGAACTTGAACAAGCGTTTGAAAGTAAATTAGGCAAAATTGAATCGGTAGCGGGTCGCGCGGTATTTCCATTACGACTATTTGAAACCATGCACTATGTTAAACCCCGTTTAGCCCTGGTGGGGGATGCTGCGCATACCATCCACCCCCTGGCGGGGCAGGGCGTTAACCTGGGACTGTCTGATGTTGCAAGCTTAATCAGCGTGGTGGTTGATGCATTAAATGACAAGAAGGATATCGGTGAGTTAAAAGTTTTACGTCGCTATGAACGCTGGCGCAGGGCAGATAACCGTTCTATGTTAGTCGCCATGGATGGATTAAAACGTTTATTTGGTAGCGAGGTATCACTGGTTAAAGATTTACGCAACCTGGGTTTAAACCTGACAAATAAACTCACGCCTTTAAAAAACCTGATTATGCAGCAAGCCATGGGTATTGGCGCTGACTCAAAGTTAAAATGAAAAAACTTAAGCATGAGAAGGAATTAGTTAAGCTTGCCCTTGATACGGTAATGGCTATTGCCGAGAAAAGAGGTGTAGTGAAGTTTGAAGCTACCGATTCCTCAAAAGAAAAAATAGAGTATGTCTATCGCCTGTTAGTGCATGATAAGCTTTTACAACCACTCGCCAAAGACCAGGAAAACCAGCCGAATATAAAACACAAGTTGGCCTGCTGGATTCAAAAACAGTTACCCACCGACCATCCGCTAAAAAATTAACCTAAATAAAGATACAAACAAGTTAATTCCTTATGGTGTCATACAGCTTAAATTTTTATTAACGGAGAATGTTTTAAGCTGGGCTTACCAAGCACATCATTAACAGGTATTAAGTAAGTAAAATCTTACAAATTTGTTTTTATCTTAAATTACTTTACGGCATGCAACTTCAACTATATTTATACCATGTGTATTATGATGTTTGGAATAATAATAAAGAAGGAGAGTTGTGAATGAGTAACATCATTAAAAAGTTTTCAGTTTTATTTGTACTTTTATTTTTAGCTGGTTGCGGTGGCAGTTCAGCTTTAATGAAGCCCAGCCAGGATCAAAGTATTAAGCCTGCTAATAAAAAGACGGCTCAAATTGTATTTATGCGTACTTCGTTTGTTGCCGGCGCTATTAATGCAGAGTTATTTGAAATTGCGAACGGAAAAGTAAAGTTCATTGGTTCAATTCCTATGGGCAGTAAAATTGTTCATAAAACTACACCAGGTAAAAAAGTGTACATGGCATATGGCATGGCAGCTGACTTTATGATTGCTGATGTCAGGGCGGGAAAAACCTACTACTCTATCGTTCGTCCTAACTGGGGTACCGGTGGTTTTGCGCCTACACCGGTTCGTACTGATGGCACATCTGATTACAACACCAGTATCCCTGACTTTAAAGAATGGGTTTCAGGTACAGAGTTGATTGAGCCCATTCCGGAAGATGCAAAGAAATGGTTTGCTAAGGAAAAAAACAATATCATGGCGACATATAAAGAGTATTGGAGAAGGTTTAACACTAAAAACCCTAACGAAAAAGCGGAACGAACATTAACGCCACGCGATGGTATGTAAGTTAAAACCACATGTGATAGTTAATCCAGGCCGCTATACGCGGCCTGTTTTATTTGTGATTAAATTTAATTGTTTTAATTAAGAGAAAGTTTCTTTTACTGGTTTTAAGCTAGTGTTTTAGGGTATCTTTAAACGATGGAAATATTAAATACAATCGCTATCCTGCTAACGTTATCGGCAATATTCAGTTACCTGAATTATCGTTTTATCAAGCTTCCTACCACGATAGGCATCATGCTGATTTCATTGGTACTGTCTTTATTATTAATAGTCAGTGGAGAGTTTGGATTATTTGATGTCTTTCAGGATGTCAGCATATTAATTAAAAGTATTGATTTTCATACCGCGCTTATTAATGGCATGTTGAGCTTTTTATTATTTGCCGGTGCTTTACATATCGATCTTAATGATCTCAGTAAACAAAAATGGGTGATCCTGGTACTCGCTACATTTGGTGTAGTAACTTCAACTTTTATTATAGGGGGTATGAGCTGGCTCATACTTAATGCACTTGAACTTCAAATCAGTTTTATCTATTGCCTGCTTTTTGGTGCATTGATCTCACCGACAGATCCGATTGCTGTGCTCGGCATATTAAAAACAGTCGGGGTTCCTAAAAGCCTGGAAATTAAAATTTCCGGGGAGTCGCTGTTTAATGATGGAGTGGCGGTAGTTGTTTTCCTGGTCTTGCTTGGACTGGCAACGGGTCAGAATGAAGCGACGGTTTCTTCAATTTCTATGCTCTTTATCCAGGAAGCCATCGGTGGTGCCGTGTATGGATTAATGATTGGTGGCTTGTGTTTTTATATGTTACGCACTGTGAATAATTACCAGGTTGAAATATTGTTAACCCTTGCGCTGGTCATGGGGGGGTACGCATTAGCTTCTGCCATCCATGTTTCGGGACCAATCGCCATGGTTGTTGCTGGCTTACTGATCGGTAATCATGGCCGGGTGCTGGCGATGTCTGCCAGTACCCGGGAACACCTGGATACGTTCTGGGCCTTGCTTGATGAAATTCTTAATGCTGTTTTGTTCCTGTTAATTGGTTTAGAAGTATTAATCCTGGTTTATCACACTGAATACTTGTTGGCGGCCCTGGCGATCATCCCGGTTGTTTTATTCTCACGTTTAATCTCTGTCGGAGCACCCATTCATTTTCTGAAAAAGGTGCGGGACTTTAGTCCCGGGGTAACACGGTTAATGACATGGGGCGGATTACGTGGAGGAATTTCTGTTGCACTTGCCCTGTCTTTACCGCAAGGGACTGAAAGGGAAGTGATCCTCGCGGTGACTTATGCGGTGGTGATTTTTTCTATTCTTGTGCAAGGGCTGACATTAGGCTCCCTGGTCAAGCAAGTCCAGATCGAGGCAATGAGTGCACTGGTAAAAAAACACGTCGATTAAAGTATCATTTTATTTAAAGAGAGAGTTGATTCATGGATAAGTCTTTCTGGGATTCACGTTACGCTGAAGAAGGTTTTGCCTACGGTATAAGTCCAAATGTTTTCCTGGCGTCGTTTATAGATAATTTTAAGCCGGGTAATAAGGTGCTGGTTATCGGTGATGGTGAGGGACGCAACGGGGTATGGTTAGCGGAACAGGGTTGCGCGGTTACCAGTGTTGATTCATCGCTTGTTGGCGTGGAAAAAGCAAAAAAACTGGCAATAGGTAAAGGTGTTGAAATTGAAGCTGTTTGTGCTGATCTTAACGAATGGGATTGGCCACAATCTGAATTTGATTTTGTGGTGATTATTTACGTGCATTTTCCTCCCTCTGTACGAGAGCTGTTACACCAGAGAGTGATTGCAGCACTTAAGCCGGGTGGACAGTTAATTATGGAAAGTTTTACCCCGGATCAGCTTAATTATGACTCGGGTGGTCCACCGGTTGTTGAAATGCTCTATACCGTGGAAATGATAAAGTCAGATTTTAAACTGCTTGAAATCCAGCAAATCGACGAGTGCGTCACTGAACTCAATGAAGGCAAGTATCATTGTGGCGAAGGTGCGGTGGTCAGGTTAGTGGCAAAAAAATAAATCTCATGACTGGCCGGAGCCAGTAAAAGTTAGCTGCTATACTGGATTCCAAAGAGTTATTAAATTATTGACTTAAGTCAACGCCATTTTGCTCTGAGCCAGTATAGAGTTATATATTCCCTATTGCGTCCCAAATTGAAGATATTGCATTTCCTGTGAATTGTTGTGTAGCAGTGATTTATAATTTAAAATTTTGCTTGTGTTACGTAATGAGAATCATTATCATTAGCATTCTGTTGTGAAATAGACAGAAAATTTCTCAATTATTTAGAAAATTATGCGGAGTATCGTATGAAGTCAGGTGTTTCTTTACTCGTGTTAGCGAGTCTTTTAATCAGCCAGTATGTTCAGGCTGCCTCTTTAGTTGTTTATTCTGGCCGAAAAGATAAATTTATTAAGCCTGTAGTAGCAGAATTTACTAAAGAAACCGGTGTTAAAGTTTTGTTGCACTCAGGAAGTTCGACTTCACTATTAAATAAGTTGAAACTCGAAGGAAGTAATTCTACAGCCGATCTCTTTATCAGTAATGATGCGGGTAACCTGGAAAAGGGAAAAGCAATGAAGCTGTTTTCACCTGTCTCAGATAAGATAGCAAAGTCTATACCGCAAAAATTACGTGCTGCAGATAATAGCTGGATTGGGTTATCGGCGCGTGCCCGTGTATTAGTAAAGAATAAAAATGATAAATCGGTTGAGTTTGTAAACTCTGTTTTCGATTTAGCGGATCCCCGTTTAAAAGGAAAGCTCGCTATCACTCACTCTGGTAATGAAAGTTACATTGCCGGTGTCACGGTTTACATGGAGTCTGTCGGTAAAGAAAAAACCAGTAAATGGTTAGCCGGCATGAAAGCGAACGTTGATGGCAAGGTTTTCAACAAGCACAGTAAAATTGTTAAGGCTGTCGCAGATGGCAAACGCGGTATAGGTTTAGTGAATCATTACTATATATACCGTCACCTGAAGAAACATCCTGATGCACCGATTGAAATTGTATTACCTGACCAGGGTAAAAATGATATGGGTGTTGCCTGGAACGTCGCGGGTGTAGCCATCACAAAAGAATCGAAGAATAAAAAAGATGCAGAACGTTTTATTGCTTTCCTTACCTCTGAAAAAGGTCAGTCACTATTTGCAAAAGTGAACAGTGAATACCCTGCACGTGAAGGTGTAGCAGCGGCTCATGAAGTACCTGCCGCAGGAAGTTATAAAGTTGCACCGGTTGCGATGCCGGTACTGGGTCAACAACGTAATGCGACGCTCGACTTAATTGAAACAGTGGGTATGCCATAAACTTCATGGCTTAAGGCAAGAATCATGGTGTTTTTCAAAATGTTTAATTTTAGCGTAGAGCCCGTTTCTACGGTATTATCACACCATGAAAAGAAGTTTGGACAAGTAGTTTGAATAACCCCGCTGTAACGCTTGAAAATATAAAAACCCGCGCACCTTCAATGCGCGGGTTTCTTGCTTTGTTAGTTGTACTCCTTGCGGCCATTCCCTTGCTCTTCGTTTTCTTCAGTAGCGGTAAGTTATCACTCGAACAGTGGATAAACCTGTGGAGTAACCGTCTGCCTGAACTGTTAGCGAATACCTTAAGCCTGGCCGTGCTGGTTGCAATTGGCAGTATGCTTTTGGGTGTTTCAGCAGCCTGGTGGATTACCCGCCGTGACTTCCCTTATCGTCGCCTTGCGACATGGTTGATGGTTTTACCCTTAACCATTCCAACCTATGTATTCGCCCATATTTATACCATTATGCTCGAACAGGATGGCTGGTTAGGTCAGCTCTGGTTGTATTTATTTCCAGGCACAACGATTCCTGAAATTTATAATATCTTTGGTGTCACCCTGGTGCTGGTATTAGCCGGGTTTTCTTATGTTTTCTTACTGGTGCGTGATGCCCTGAGTCGATCGCAGCAGGATATTGAAGAAGCTGCCCGTATTCATGGTGCGACACCGTTCCAGGTTTTCTGGCGTGTTAATTTACCCATGTTACGCCCGGCAATTGCCGCCGGTATCGCGCTGGTGGTGTTGCATGTTTTATCCGATTTTGGCGCGGTTAGTATGCTGCGCTACCAAACGTTCACCTTAAGTATTTATTTGCAAATGAGCAGTCGTTTTGATTACCAGGCGGCGGCCGGCTTGAGCCTGGTACTGGTGACATTAAGCCTGACATTCATGGTGCTTGAACGATTTTTCCGTAACCGGCAACGTTATTATGGCAGTGGCCAATCAAAGAAAATTACGGCACAAAAAGCGACCCTGTTTGAGACCGTGGCTATCTGGTTCTGGCTCGGCCTTATCTCCACATTTGCATTTTTATTACCACTGGCCTGGATGTTGAGCTGGAGCTGGCAAGCGTGGCAACAGGACTTAATTGATGCCGAGTTTTGGGGTTATGTCAGTAACTCCATCACGGTCAGCGCCTTAGCCGCAACATTAACGGTTATCGCGGCTTTGCCAGTGGCTTTGTATCATGCCCGTGAACGCTCGGTGGTGAGCCAGGGTTTTTTATACTTATCTAATGTCGGTTTTGTGTTACCAGGCCCGGTTATCGCGCTGGGTATTTTGAGTTTTGTCATTGCCACTATGCCAGCTATTTATGGTGGTATGACGGTATTAGCCCTGGCCATGATGGTGCGCTTTTTACCTTTATCGATCCAGGCGCAGGAATCAGCGGTGCAACAGTTAACCCCGTCGATTGAGCAAGCTGCGCGAAGCCTGGGGGCAAACTGGTACGAGAACTTACGCCGGGTTATTTTGCCGATTTTAAAAGGGGGCATGGCGACAGCATGGGTACTGGTTTTTATTGATACCTTAAAAGAGTTACCTGCGACCTTGATATTAAGACCTACCGGTTTTGATACCTTGCCGGTCCGGATCTGGATTGAAGCCAGTGAAGAAATGCTGGAGTTAGCGGCACCGGCCTCGTTAATGCTGGTGGTGGGAACCTTACCAGTTTTGTGGTTCCTGATGAGAGATAAATCTTCAAAATAGCTTTAGTCTGGCTGGCGGGGACCTTCCTTGTTAAAGAGCATGAACAAAACAGGCACATCCTTAAAAAAGCATCCGATATTTTCCTTTATTTACCGAAATCAGCCTGAATTTTCTTGGTTTCACCCCCGAACACCAGTAAAATGCCCCTTCAACAAAAACCTCCTTGGGAGAGAGCAGATTTTCTGCCACCGAAGGCGCAACAGCCCGGAATCGCTCAGGTAAAAGGACCGTGGAGAAGACGTTGACTCTGGAGAGAGATGCACTCTATATAATATAGAGTCAACCATCCGCCGAAGGGGCTCAAGCTCTCAGGTTAAAGGACAGAGGGGCGACACGATATCTAAAGTACTCTTTAGTATATATTTAGGTATGGTGTCGCCCTTTTTTTATTTAACGAATCGGTAATAGAGTTTATTTGTATGCGCAAAATCATCCCTGTTTTTGATCACTCTGCTGAGCCCAATGCCAGTCGTATGCCGACATGGATCCGTCAGCAGCTGGGATCAAAAAAATTTACCGATACCGCAAAATCTGTACATTCAAATAGTTTAAACACCGTATGTGAAGAAGCGTCCTGTCCAAACCGGGGAGAATGCTGGTCGCATGGCACCGCGACCTTCATGTTGCTGGGTGATACCTGTACCCGTGCCTGTGGATTTTGTAACGTAATGACAGGTAAACCCAGCTGGTTTGATGATGAAGAAGCACAACGCGTAGCCAATGCTGTTCATGAAATGGGGCTGGATTATGTTGTCCTGACCTCGGTCAACCGTGATGACATGAAAGACGGTGGCGCCAAAGTTTTTGCGGATACAATTACCGCGCTGCGAAAAAACAAGCCTGACATTGGCCTGGAATTACTGACCCCTGATTTTAACCGTGTCCAGCAAGAAGCGATTGATATCATTATGTCGCAACTCAACGAAGTGAAATGTGACAGTCTCTCTACCCAAATGGTGTGGGGGCATAATGTTGAAACCATTCCTGATTTTTATAAAACCGTGCGTAAAGGATCTAATTACGAGCGTTCATTAAAACTGCTTGAGCTCGCGGTACAACAAGATGGTGTTGAAGCCAAATCCGCCATCATGATGGGTATGGGTGAAACTGAAGAACAGGTAACCGCAGTATTAAAAGATTTACGCAGTGTCGGTGTACAGCGAATCGCTATGGGGCAGTACCTGCGCCCGACTCGCTATCATTTACCGGTTAAAGAATATGTTTCGCTGGAGCAATTTGAACGTTATGGCGAAATTGCTAAAGAGCTGGGCTTTAGCTGGGCCAAGTCTGGTCCGATGGTACGTTCGTCTTATCATGCTGAAGAAGAGCAATCTTAAAAAGAGATATATAAATTTCTCTGTAAAATAAATAAGTGAATACTATGAAAAAAACTCCATTACATGATTTACACGTTTCATTAAATGCACGCATGGTTGATTTTGGTGGCTGGGATATGCCGATCAACTACGGTTCACAAATTGATGAACACCACGTTATTCGTCAAGACGCGGGCATGTTTGATGTCTCTCATATGACCATCGTTGATATGAAAGGTGATAATGCTAAAGCCTTTTTACAAAAGTTATTAGCTAACGATGTCGCCAAACTGAAAGATGAAGGTAAGGCGCTTTATTCATGCATGTTAAATGAAGAGGGTGGCGTAATTGATGACCTCATCACCTATTACATTAACGATACCTTTTATCGTACAGTTGTTAATGCTTCAACCCGGGAAAAAGATTTAGCCTGGATCACAAAGCAGGCAGAAGCCTTTGGCGTTGAAGTGACTGAGCGTGACGATTACGCCATGATCGCGGTACAAGGTCCTAATGCACGGGCTAAGGCACACAAGGCACTGGGTGATGATGCCGCTGAAAAACTTGATGATATGAAACCTTTTTTCATTCGTGAATATGGCAATATGTCTGTAGCCCGCACAGGTTATACCGGTGAAGATGGTTATGAAATTATGGTGCCAGAAACAGAAGCATCTGCGCTGTGGTCCCGCTTACTGGAAAACGAAGTGAAACCTTGTGGCTTAGGTGCACGAGATACATTACGCCTGGAAGCTGGCATGAATCTCTATGGCAGCGATATGGATGAAACCATTTCTCCATTAGAATGCGGCTTGAACTGGACGGTGGCATGGGAACCGGTGGAACGCGATTTTATTGGTCGTGCTGCAATAACGAAACAAAAAGAACAGGGCGTTAAACGTAAATTAATTGGACTCGTTCTAGAAGGTAAAGGTGTCATCCGTAATCACCAGAAAGTTATGCTTGACGGTAAGGAAGTCGGTGAAGTGACGAGTGGCAGTTTTTCGCCTACATTAAGTCAAGCGATTGCTTTTGCCCGTGTTGATAAAGATTTGGCTGATAAGTGCCAGGTTGAGATGCGTGGTAAACAGATTGATGCCCGTGTTGTAAAAATTCCGTTTGTCAGGAATGGCAAATCTTGTTTGTAAAAAAAAATATAAATAAGCTAAAACGATTTTAAAAATTAAACTTAAAGATGTTTCCGAAAGGATAATAAGAGGATAAAAAAATGAGCAATATTCCTAACGAATTACGTTACACAAAATCTCACGAGTGGGTACGTCGCAATGAAGACGGTACTTTAACAGTGGGGATTACCGACCATGCACAGGGCCTTTTAGGTGACCTGGTTTTTGTAGAAACGCCTGAAGCAGAAGACACGTTCTCCTCGGGTGATGATTGTGCAGTAATTGAATCTGTAAAAGCCGCATCAGATGTTTATTGTCCTGTAGATGGTGAAATCATCGAAGGTAATGAAGCTTTAGCTGATGCACCAGAAACTATCAATCATGATGCCTACGGAGATGGCTGGATTTTTAAAATCAAACCGGAAGATGAAGGTGCGTTTGATGAGTTGATGGATTCTGACGAGTACGCTGAGAACATCGCCGAAGACTAAATTAATCCGTTGAAGCCGCGCTAGCGGCGTTAGCTAATAAATTTAAAATGCTCATTGGCTAATGCCAACTCCGCTTTTAAATTTATCATCTGCCTTGCTAGCACAGCTTGAACGAATCAATGGTTATATGTTGCTAAGCAACATATGTAGGTCGGCCTTTAGGCCGACATCGTTGTCGGCCTCATATCAGTCCTGATTTATAACTTAAAAGAGGGGCATTATGAGAACCGACCTACAAAAAATAAATTATATTAAATATTTAAGGTGTAAAAGTTATGCCCTTTATTCCGCATACTGAAGAAGATGTTAAAGCAATGCTTGCCGAAATTGGCGTAGACAGCATTGAAAATTTGTTTGATGAAATTCCTGCCGAATTACGTTCTGAAGGTTTAACCCGTGTTCCTGAAGGTGTCAGTGAAATGGAAATCACCCGCATCATGCATGCGCGTGCTGAACAGGACTCACGTGCCTTATGTTTTGCCGGTGCCGGTGCCTATGAACATCATATTCCTGCGGCGGTATGGGAAATCACAACACGTGGTGAGTTTTACTCAGCTTATACACCTTACCAGGCCGAAGCGAGCCAGGGCACGTTACAACTGCTTTATGAATACCAGACCATGATGGCCAGCTTAACCGGCATGGATATTTCAAATGCATCGTTATACGACGGTGCTTCTGCATTAGCTGAAGCGGTATTAATGGCGGTGCGTGCAAACCGTAAATCAAAAACAAAACGCATCCTGATGCCACGTACAGTGCATCCAAACTACCGCAAGGTTGCCCATAACATTGTTAAAGGACAGGGCATCACGCTTGAAGAGCTGGACTTTGATATTGAAGGTGGACATATCAACCCGGATAGCCTGCCAAAAGATCCCGGTGACTTTACCGCTTTAGTTATTCCACAACCAAATTACTTTGGTGTGTTAGAAG
The DNA here is from genome assembly GCA_029880425.1 of Gammaproteobacteria bacterium. GTDB lineage: Bacteria > Pseudomonadota > Gammaproteobacteria > UBA6429 > Thiohalophilaceae > JAGLTQ01. The sequence continues at coordinate 910 of JAOUOK010000003.1, read as the reverse complement.
ATGTTGATGTCTTAACTAACTGGGCGCATGAGCATAAAGCGTTAGTGATAGCCGTGGTTAACCCAACCTCCTTAGCTTTATTAAAAGCACCGGGCAGTTGGGGTGATGAAGGCGCCGATATTACCTGTGGTGAAGGTCAGCCTTTAGGCGCGCCACTATCCTCCGGTGGGCCTTACTTTGGTTTTATGGCATGCCGTGAACAGTTTGTTCGTCAAATGCCTGGCCGAATCATTGGTCGTACGGTTGATTTAGATGGCAAAGAAGGTTTTGCTTTAACCTTGCAGGCACGTGAACAACATATCCGTCGTTCCAAGGCGACCTCTAATATTTGTACTAACCAGGGCTTGTTAGTAACAGCTGCAACAATTTACATGGCATTAGTTGGCCCCGATGGTTTAACTAAAGTCGCGCAGTCAAGCCACGCCAATACCATGAGCTTAATTTCAAAACTTGAAGCAACGGGTAATACGAAACGCAAGTTTAACCGCCCTGTTTTCCATGAAGCAGTGATGCAGTTTGATGTGCCGACTGATGAGATAATGAAATCAATGTCAGAACAAAGCATTTTACCCGGTGTGATTATTAGTGATGATTATCCTGAACTGGGTAACGTGATGTTAGTTTGTGCAACAGAAACAAAAACTGAACAAGACTTGCAAACCTATGCTGAGCTTGTTGCAAAGATGTCAGCTTAAGGAATAGGAAAAGATTATGTTAATTTTTGAGCAATCCAGAACAGGTCGTGTAAACACTGCGCAACAACCTGCAAATGTAGAAACAAAGACAGATATTCCAAACGAATTTTTACGCACGGATAAACCGTTATTACCTGAAGTATCTGAAATGCAGGCAGTGCGTCATTACACGCGTCTTTCTACAAAAAACTTTTCGATAGATACGCATTTTTATC
>JAOUOK010000165.1 GCA_029880425.1 Gammaproteobacteria bacterium | reverse complement strand
CAATTTCAGTCCTGTCATCTTCATCAAGGCGAATTAATAAGCGGCAGCAAAAGCTTTTACAACCTAATTTTCTTCCTGTGTCACAGTCTAATAATTTAGTATTTTCAGTCAAGTTCTTACCTGTAAGTTAAGCTGGCTGTTAAGAAAAAGAATTAATAAAACACTAATAAAATACAATAAAATATAGTTAAAAATGATCTTTTTTCCATAAATAAACATGATTTAAATTAAACTGTGAGACAATCATCATGAGATGTGTAAAACTATATTAGTTTCGGACAAATAGTTGAATATAGAATGGAAAAAAGCATGAGTAAAATTGCCCCTTCAGTTATAAAATTAAGAAAAAAACAAGAATCGAAGACAAAGCGTAAAGGTGATCTTGCGCCTAATCCTGAAATGTGGGCGGCTTTAAAAAATGGCAAGTTGCTCAATGATATACTCGAGGATTTCTATACCCAGGTTTTTGCTGATTCACAGCTGGCTCCTTTTTTTAAAGATGCAACCAAGCAACGAGCGATAGAAAAACAATATTTATTTTTAAAAGGTATATTTACCGGGGAAAAATGCTATTTTGGAGAGCGGCCACGTAACGCGCATCACTGGATGGTTATTTCCAATGAATTATTTGATTACCGTGAAAAGCTTATGGAAGATACCTTACGTAAATATGATCTTGCTGAGCCTTTAATTGAGCAGTGGATCGCTATTGATGAAATTTATCGTAAGCAAATTGTAAAGTCAGAAGCTTTTGGTAAAAAAGTCGGTGGTATAGAGATACCTGCTGAAGGTTATGAAGTTGATGTTCTGACCGTGGGATCATTATGTGATGTCTGCGAGGCTGAATTATCCCCGGGAGACAAGATTACTTATCATGTTCGTACAGGAAAGGTGTTTTGTAGTAACTGTACGCCTGAAAATACTGCTTTATAACTCAAGAATTTTTAATATTTTCTCGGCAGTTTTTTTTGTTTCAAGAAAAACCATCCCTAGATTGGTTCCTGGCTTAGTGGCAACGGCCAGTACTGCCTTTGGACCAACATGTGTAATTAACATGAAGCCTAGTGAACCGTGTATTAAGACCTGGTGTAGCTCACCTCGGTTGAGCTCACGCGCCGTTGTATCAGCCAGGCCAAGTAAAGCTGCACACATGGCCCCCAGCCTGTCTGGGTCAACGCCATCACCTAATACAGATGCAACACTTAATCCATCCCGAGACATGACTGCCGAGGCTTCAATGTGCTCAGATACACTATTTAGCTCATTTAGAATGGGTTTAAGTTGATTATCTTGTTCTGAATTATTAACTTCTAATTTTGGCATTTAAGGTTACTTATATGTCTTTACTTGTATTCGGATAATGGTACTACACTTAATATGAATTTTTCCATTTAATATTAACTTATTGTAAATATTAAATGAAAAAAAACCGGGTATTACAATGATATGTAACCCCGGTTTTATATGAAACTTAAATAATCTGAAATTATTTAAATTGCGCCTTCTAATGCAGGTAAAGCGCCGCGAACTTTTGTCAGTGCCATACCCAGGTTGACGCTCTTACGGCAGACAAATGCAACAACGATTTCTTCATTAGTTTTACAACGAGAGAAAACGTGAACAAGATTATCACTGTTTACAATCATTTCCTGGAAGTAGTGATGAGCATCATTTTCAATACCACGTGCTTTTTTGAAAATGTTTTCAATCATTTGTACATTTGTACCCTGAAACATATCAGCAGTTGCTGCTGCTAATACATCCATAACTTCGCTAGGATGTGAGTCAACCGTCTTAATAGCTAATAGCATACCTGTAGAAAGATCTACCACACCCGCGGCAACACAATCAGGTACTGCTGAAACGGCTTTTTGTAATTCTGCATCTAATGACATTTTGTTATTTCCTCATATCTATTTTGAATATTAAACTTAAAAATTAGTGCTGTATGGATTATATCAGCACCACCCATATTAACCTAGAAAAATACTCAACTATTGCTGATTTTTTTACTAGTTTTTACATTTTTAACTGCTTGATGAAACTCCTCTAAAAATTTGGCCTGGACATCAGACTGAACCCAGCGAGGTTCAATCTTACGGGCATTTTCTAATGCAGTAAGAGAATCTAACCCTTCCCATATTAACTGAGCGGTTAACATGGTACCGGTTCGCCCCATTCCAGCTTTACAGTGGTATGCTGTTACTTCATTAGTTTTTATATAATCTTCGACTTTTTGACACCACTTCATTGCGTCTTCGATTGTCGGTGCTTCCATATCATTTATAGGAAACCACATGCATTCAATGTCGAATTGTTTTATGTATTCAGCATCAAGCGGCTTCTCCAATAATGTTATTAACTTTGTAACACCTACGCGCTTCAATGCTTTTAAATCATAATCAAGATCCGTCATAATTCCAGGTTGTGGCGTGCCTGCAAGGATGCCTTTTTTTAACCAGATAAAATTTCTTGGGCCCAGAGCTTCACTGACATACTGTTTCGCCGCCTTCGGTAATGGCGGCGGCATTTCAACGGTATCTAAGTCAATATATTCAAGTGCCTCTTTATCAACTTCAGGTCCAAGTGTTGCGCATGAACCACTTTTAATGAATTGTTTGCCTGCCTTTGATTTAGGAGCGTTATAAAATTCATCATCAATATCGTATTCATGAATCCAGCCGCCCGAGAGTAGTGCAACCATACCTTTTAATTTTTTTGCATGTGCCTGGTTATGTAATATTGTCATTACTGCACGTCGTTCAGAGACTTCTGAAATATATTGTAATAGTGTATCTACATAGTCATCTTCAAGCCCTGTTGTTGGCTCATCAATGCATATAAGTTTAGGGTTCGCTACCGCTGTTCTTAATATTGCAATATGCCGCTGTTGCCCGAGAGAGAGATCAATGACATTGTCATCCAGTCTTGAGACCAGGTCAGCCAGGTTTGCTTGTTCAAGTAAACGGCTGGCAATATCAATTTGCTGATTTTTCTGTAACACGCTACGTTCGGGTAAATTAAAAATGACATTTTCTAAAATAGAAGACATCATTAATTTTACGTTTTGAGAAACTAATGCCGGGGTTTCTGGAATATCTGCATGCAGCTCTTGGTCCAGGTAGTGAGCTTTCCCCCACGTTCTGAAAGATGGGTTAGCATAGTTAATACCACATATTGAGCGAAATAAAGTTGACTTGCCGATGCCCGCTGGCCCAAACAACACTACATTACCCACCGAGGGAACTTTTAAGTTAACACTGCTTAAAATTATTTTTTCACCAAAAGCAACGCCAAACTCTTCTAATTCAAGAATATAATCATTCATGTCGTAATATGTTACTCAGTAGTTTCATCTTCGTGAAAGCTTTGATCCAGACTGAATAATAATGCTTGAATTAGCATGCTTACTTCATCTTTTTTTCTGCCATCAATTTCAAATAAAGGTGGGTTTAAACCAAAGTCTTTTAGTATACGGCGGTAATCGGGTAAAGAAGGTCCACCACTTAAATCAGTTCGTGTAATGCCAACAGCAATCGCATTTGTATGTATGAATTTTTCAAAAGCTTTAAGGAAAAAACTTAAATCACTTAATGGATCCTTGTTTGCGTTATCAACGAGTATGACTATACCAATGGCATTATTTACAAGTATCTCCCACATGAAATTAAACCTTTCTTGTCCAGGTGTTCCATATAAGTGGATATTTTCACCTTCACCCAGTTTTATCATTCCATAATCAAGCGCAACTGTTGTTGTTTCTTTTCGGTTTTTAACATGATCCGTTGCAATTTGTTCTGTAGAAATAACAGCCATATCACTTATAGAGTTAATGGCCGTGGATTTTCCTGAGCCAACAGGTCCTGTAAAAATAATTTTGTAAGCATTTTTATCAAACATGTTTAGGCCTCATCAACCACGGAATCTTTTTTATAAGTAATATTTTTGCCGATTTTACCTATCAGCGCTTTAAATATTCCGTGTCTCTTTTTATCTGTCTCTATTATTTCAGGAGTGACTAACATATCTTCTTTTCGTTTTGCCGGCATTAGTAATCCTGTTGCAGTCGCGGCACTAAAATAAGTTAAAACATCTTCTACAGGAATGGCGAGTTTTTCTACAACGTTATTTATAGACTGAGGTTTGTCTATCCAGAAAGCACTTATTCTGGTTGCATTTGCAATATGTAAAAGATGAGGCAAGTTTGGCCAGTACTGTAAAACATAAAGTTCATCAAGTGATGTTCCTTCAGGTATGCGACCTCGTGCTGTTTTGACTGTGAGATCCCAAAGAAATTGATCAGTAGGTACTATTTTAACTTTGTTTGTCGGCGTGTTTGCCATGTGCATAATTTCATCATTTGAAAACAGGTGTTCACTGAATGACAGTTGATCGGGGCCTTCACCTAAAACAACAAGTCCAAGTGTTTTAATTTGAATATCATTGATATTTTGCAGCAGGAAATTTGTGAAAGGTGAAATAAGAATCCAGTGATCAGTCCAGCATTTTAAAAAAATATCTTTTTTCAGTTCATGACTTTTTTTGATGGCTTTTACTATCTTATCCTGTAAAAACATTTCAGGCTTATAATACATGCCAAATTTTTCAGTTGTACCCAGGTTTTTATTGGCATGACGGTCACGGTCTTGCAGGGCATGAGCAACATTAGCTGTACTTTTAAGGCTTGAACCTATTTCCTTGTTACTTGACTCTTTCAGCGCAGTTAAAAGATTTGCCAGTTTAGCAGGCTTTGAAATATGTAAAACACCATCTAAATCAATAGTGTCTTTTGACATGATAATGACGGGTATATCAGGATACTCAGCCCGGAATTTACTCCATTCTTCGTTTACATTTTTATCATCCATGTCATAAATAACTGTATCTGCATTATTAATATCTACATGTTCACACTGATCTTTAAAGTTCATAGAAAATATGGTGAGCATGCGTTCTTCACTGCGTTTATCCATTCCATGTAAAGCAACCTTAATTTTCACTTTGTCTCCAAAAAGAATTTATAATTATTTATATGTTTTATAACGATATCACACTGATGCACTGGGTTATCGGCAACGATACATTAATCATAAATAAAATTTAGTATTATTTAGCACTAATTTTTATATGTGTTAATTTTGTGACAGGCTTCACACTTTTTTCTCGGGGAAGCATGGCGAAGCTAGCATTTTATGCATCCAGCTTTCATGAAAGAAGCGTAATTACTCCTCTATGCTAACCCCCATACTTCTGTGTTTGTTTAAGGTCAAAGGACTGACGTCAAAACTGGGATGGTGTATGATCTATTATCTTTTTTAACCAATAATTCTGGACTTTAAGCGCATGCTGCAATTGCCTGGTGGATTAGCCCTTTCTGATTTTCGTAAAGATAAACTATTAACTTCAG
>JAOUOK010000164.1 GCA_029880425.1 Gammaproteobacteria bacterium | reverse complement strand
CTGACACAATTATTATTTTATTATTGACACGTCACTTTTTTTGCCTGATTTTTTAAGGTGTGCAGGTATCGATTTATAGAAATATCATGCATTTCGAAGAATGGATGGAAGGTGACAATTCTGCTAACTTAATCCAGTAGATTTATATTACATGTGTTAAATGTTATTCACTTAAAGGTTATTTTACTGTTATCAGTAGCAAATATGTCAGACAATAATATCCATAAGTTTTTATATATGGCACTATCAATTACGCTACAATACTTTTTTAAAAAACTTTACTTAGAATATTACTGATTAATTATTTTAATGCGCCCACTTTCATTTATAATTTTTTTAGCTATCTTGAGTTTGTGTCTCATAATAACTTCTTTATTCATTGGCAGTGTCCCTCTCTCACTGCAAACAGTATGGTCTTCATTATTTGAATCAAACGTGAAGGGTTCTTCACTGATTGTTTCAGAACTTCGCCTACCCCGCGCGCTAGCTGCATTTGCAACCGGCGCTTTGCTTGCACAAGCAGGTGCTTTAATGCAGGTGCTGGTACGTAATCCCCTCGCAGACCCATATATTTTAGGTGTTTCAGGCGGTGCTGCCACGGCGGTATTGATTGGTATGTTACTGGGTTTAAGCAGTGCCTTTAGCTTAACCGGGTTGGCTTTTATCGGTGCACTTATCGCCATGTTCCTGGTCTTTGTGCTGGCACACCAAAAAGGCAGCTGGACGCCAACACGTCTTTTACTTACCGGTGTCGTGATTGCAGCCGGATGGGGCGCGGCCATCAGTTTAATTTTAACGATTTCACCTTCGAGTAATTTGCATGGCATGTTGTTTTGGTTGATGGGTGATCTCAGTTATAGCTACTCGGTCAGTTTTGCCTTTACCGCGTTAATGATTGGTTTAGTTCTGAGCATGTTGTTGTCTTCACAACTTAACGTCTTAATCCGTGGTGATAAACTTGCCGCAACCCTGGGGATTAACCTCAAACAACTGCATATAAAAATTTATATCCTTGCTTCACTACTCACCGCGGCAGCCGTGGTACAGGCCGGGAGTATTGGTTTTGTAGGTTTTATCGTTCCACACTTAATACGTTTAGCAGGCTTAACTGATCACCGTGTCCTGTTACCCGCGGCAACATTCGGTGGCGGTATCCTGGTTTTAGCGGCTGATACAGCGGCAAGAACCATCATTGCCCCACAACAATTACCGGTTGGCATTATTACCGCGCTTATCGGTATCCCCTTATTTCTTTATTTATTACAACGGGATGCAAAACAATGAGCCTGTTAAGTTGTAATAAACTCGAGATAAAAATAGCAGAGAAGCTTATCTGCCAGGAACTCTCTCTGAGAATAAACGCTGGTGAAAACTGGGCTATCCTGGGAATGAATGGTTGCGGTAAAACAACCTTACTGCATAGCCTGGCCGGGCTTCTTCCATCACAGGCGGGTGATATACTGATTAATGATCTTAATCTTAGTCAGTTATCGCGTCGCCAGGTGGCACAACAGGTTTCTTTACTGTTACAGCACCAGGAAGATTATTTTCCCGGCACGGTTTTAGAAGCTGTATTGATAGGACGGCATCCCCACATTAAAAGTTGGCAATGGGAATCTGATAACGATAAGCAATTAGTGCTTGAAGCATTACAACTTGTCGGCCTGGATGACTTTGCTGATCGCGCCATACTGACATTATCAGGGGGTGAACGCCAGCGTGTGGCGCTGGCCACTTTACTGGTACAACAAACGCCCATACGTCTACTCGATGAACCGGTTAATCATCTTGATATACACCATCAACATGAAGTGATGAAACTGCTCTCTGGCAACAGTAACGACATCGCCAATGTATTTGTTTTACATGATGTCAATCTTGCTGCCCGCTACTGTGACCATGCCCTGTTAATGCCGGGAAACGGGGAAACTATCCAGGGAGCATGCTCCGAGGTGTTAACCCCGGGCAACTTGAGTACGCTGTACCAGCATCCCATCAAGGAAATTCTGCACCAGGATCAGCGCTTATTTATTGCCGATTCTCATTAATAAAAATATATAAGCCCCTGTTTTAGTTGAAGTATTTCTATATAAGCTCTTGATTTTCCTAAAAGTCTTATTTGACATGCTTTAGTAAGCCCGTTAAAGTCGCCTCACTTTTACTACTTCAGGTGCTTAAGCCAATACTCTCTTTGGCAAAGTGAAACGAGAAGTCGGTGCAACCAGAACTTATCCTGGTTAATTCCGACGCTGCCCCCGCAACGGTAGTCGAGTCAAAGTGAATCATCCCTGCCACTGTATCTAATGATATGGGAAGGCGATTCACTCTATAACCAACTTACTCCATGTAAGTTTGCTTATAACTCGAAAGCCCGGAGACCGGCCTGAAGTGATCGTAGTGTATCGCGGAGGGCGAGTACGGGCGGATGATTCATAACCCGACCCTGTTTTTCCTCCAGTGAATACTTAATGATTACGCACGAGGGTGTGCGTTTACTCGAGGAAATAAAAATGAATAAAACCAGACACGTTGTCCTGGCCGCTCTTGCTACTAGTCTTGCTCTTCCAGCTACTGCAGAAGAACAATCACCAGTTATCGTTACCGCAACACGTACCGCGCAAACTGTGGATGAAAGTCTTGCAACAGTAACGGTTATTTCACGCAAAGAAATTGAATCATCTCAAGCTGTAAATTTAACTGACATATTAAAAACTCAAGCGGGTATCAATGTTACAACTCAAGGAGGAATTGGTAAGTCACAATCTGTTTTCATCCGTGGCACTGAGTCCAGTCATATGCTGGTTTTAATTGATGGAATACGTGCATCTTCAGCTACAACAGGAGAATTTGCCTGGGAGACACTTTTAGCGGAACAAGTAGAAAGAATTGAAATAGTATATGGCCCACGTGCCAGCTTGTATGGTTCAGATGCAATAGGTGGTGTTATTAGCATTACAACAAGAGAATCAAAGAAAACGTCTATATCAGTCAATTATGGAAGCTACAATACTCAACAAACCAATATAACAACGGGTGGTGGTGAAAACTGGAAATATTATTTATCTGCTGGCCTATTAACAACAGATGGATTTCCTACTCGAGAATTAGACACCGAGGATTATGGTCACAAGCGAGGCCACTTAACTGCAACTGTAAAAAAACAACTCAATTCTGATACTGGTATAGAGGCACGAATTAATCACTCACAAGGTAGCAACGAGCATGAAACATCCACAGGTAATAGTGAGTTTAAAAAACAAGTTATAAGTACTGTTCTAAAAAATACAATTTCTGAAACATGGAATCAAAAATTTCTCATCGGGCATACCATAGATCAATACACGACTTTTAGCCCAACCACCCCATCAACTATTACTACAAAAAGAAAATCTGCGAGTTGGCAGCATGATTTTTTTATAAATGATCATACTACTACTATTGGAGTCGATTACTGGGAAGATCATGCTACGAAAAATAATAGTGGGGTAATTGATCAAGTAATTGATAATTCAGCAATTTACCTGCAGCAACAATGGAATATGCAGAATAATGATATTGTTTTTAATGCTCGTTCAGATAAACACAGTGAATTTGGCAATAAAGTAACCGGCAGTATTGCATGGGGTCACACCATTGGTAAAAACCGTTTAATCCTATCATACGCTACTGCTTTTAAAGCTCCATCTATAAATGATCTATTCTGGCCTTACAGCACCAGCGTTTACTTTGGTACAACTTATATAACTCAAGGTAATACTAATATAAAACCAGAGTCATCTAAAAGTACTGAAATTAGCTGGAAAACAAAACCAACAAAAAATTTAACCTGGAACACCAGCATCTATCAAACTGAAATAGAAGACCTCATAGACTGGGAAGGTACTCTAACAGCCCCAAGTGAATATACTTATATGCCTACAAATATAAATTCAGCATCTATTCTTGGCTTTGAAACCACTATTTCATATAAAATTAATGACTGGAAACTTGATACTAACATTACATTTCTTGACGCTAAAAATAATGAAACAGGTAATCAACTTGATCGCAGAGCAAGACAAAGTGTAACCACAACTATTACACGTTATTTAGGGAATAAATATTTTTCTATTGAAGCATTATCTGAATCTGAACGAAATGACAGGGATGGTGCTATCAAACTAGATTCATATATGCTGATTAATCTATTATATAGTCATAATGTTAATAATTCATTGAAGTGGAATTTTCGGTTAGACAATATTGCTGATACAGATTATACATTAGCAAGCAGTCCATCTGGCGATTACCGCACTCCAGGCCGTAATGCACACTTAGGAATAAATTATATTTTCTAATGCATCAGCGGAATCATATAAGTTCAAAGCCACGTATGACAGGACTTCTTGTCCTGTCACTACTCTTTCATGTTTATTTAATACATATAGTATCGCAAGAAACTAAAACCCACCCAGAAAATGTAACCATTGCTGTCCAAATCATTTCGCCATCAACTGGTGAAGCAAAACATGAAAAACAGATTTCAAATGAGGCTGATAAAAATTTTATTAAAGAAAAAGTTCCTTCTGTTAAAAATAACAGTAAAACACTAATAAAAAAAGTGTCCGTCAAAGAAAATACTGAGGTAACTAAAGAAGCCATCAACTGGTATCAGGTAAAACAACAATTACGCTCAAAAATAAATGCTAATTTTTATTACCCTAGAATAGCTAAACATAATGGTTGGCAAGGAAAAGTTACTCTTTCCTTCATTATCAATAATGATGGAAAAATAACGCATCATAAGATTTTACATTCATCTGGTTACAGGATCCTTGATGAAGCTGCTCTAAAAACCATTTCAAAGGTCAATCACATAAATATTAGTAAAAAATCAATGGACTATAATTCAGTTAATATAGAACTACCCATTTACTTTAAGATTAATGAAGGATAATTAATATGGGAAACAGGTTATCAAAAATTTATACCCGTACCGGCGATAAAGGTGACACCGGTTTAGGTGATGGCTCTCGTGTCGACAAGGATCACATACGTGTAGAAGCCTTTGGTACGGTAGATGAACTTAACAGTATTATAGGTATGATTCTCGCCCATGATCTACCTGGAAAGATATCGACTAGTTTTAACCTGGTTCAGCATCACCTTTTTGACCTGGGTGGTGAACTTTGTATACCGGGCCATACGGCATTAGATGATTCCTATATTACTTATCTTGAAACAACACTCGATGATTTAAATTCTGACTTACCCAACCTTAAAGAATTTATCTTGCCCGCCGGTGGTCATGCCACATCGTCCTGTCACCTGGCTCGCACAGTATGCCGCCGCGCGGAACGCCGTGTGGTTAGTTTAGCGAAACAGGAAACCGTCAGTCCTTTTAGTATTCGCTATTTAAACCGGTTATCAGATCTTTTGTTTG
>JAOUOK010000163.1 GCA_029880425.1 Gammaproteobacteria bacterium | reverse complement strand
TTTATGTTCTGTTTTCTTTGATTTTGGATTTAAGAAATAATAGTCAACCCATCCGCTACCATCTTTTTTTGCTTTAACCAGCATTTCGTCACGGAACTTTTTGCCTTTAATATCAGGTTTACCTTTCACGTTTTTGCCGATGACTTTAGTTTTTATGGCATGCGCCACCACGGTGAGGTCAGTATCAAAAACAAAGATATACAGTGAAGGGTTATCCTTGTTTTTATAAGGATGCTCAGCCCGGTTTATCCTGGCTAATGTCTGCAGGGCATTTTTTTCAACGGCCATTTTTGTTTGCTTAACCAGTGCGATGACTTCCTCCTTGGTTTGTGCACTGAACACATTCATGGACGCAGTCATTATGACTAATCCCGCGATAAGTTTTGTCATGTTTTTCATCGTACTTCTCCTTTCCTGGTTTTTTATAAATAGACAAAGCCGTTTTTCATAAGACTTTTATACGTTTAATCTTCAAGGGTTATATTTCACGATATTAAACTGTTCGAGATGTTGTTTTGTTTCAGGATTAAATAACACGTGCAACATGGCGTGGATAACATAGAACTGGCCGTTACGAACTGTGCCTGTGGTGGCAAACACATCACCGGTATCAGCCTGGCCTAACACCTTTGCACTCTGCCAGTTATCCGCACTTTTTAATTTTAAGACTTTATTGGTGGCGATCGCGGGTGTCGCACCCACGTAGGCATTGTTATTAGCAATGATGATAAGCGAGCCATCCGGTCCCCAGGACAGGCCATCTGCACCGTAGACAGGTTGTTTTAGTTTGACTTCATTAAACGCGTTGGGATTATCTAATGGTATTTTGAATAACTGGCCCGAGTTCATTTTTACTGCCAGCAGGTAACCGTCTTTCACTACAATACCGTTGAGGTTGAAGCTTTTACCGCTGAATGTTTTATTGTTAACCAGTACCGAGGCGTTATAGTTTTTATCGACCTTGTAAATGATGGGTGAGAAGCTGTCGGTGATATAGGCTGTGCCGTCTTTATCTATGGTCAGGTCATTACAGAAGTGGCCACCCTCTATGTCCCTGGCAAGGTCAATGTATTGAATCAGCTTGCCACTGGATAAACTGAATGCAGCGAGCCCGGCTAGTTTACCCGTGGTTTGCTTGCTGGATTTTTCAGCTGCACCGGGATCGGCATTACATACCAGTACCCGGTCGCGCTCGGCATCGATCTTGATGCCAACGGAAGACACCATGCGTGAATCTTTGGCAAATACCCAGTAGGTACCATCATCTTTGACTGAACCGATTTCACCCTTGCGGATAGAGGTGACCAGGAAACGGTGGTTCTTGGGATCCCAGTCCACGCCTTCCGGGTACAGGGCTGCACTGTCAAATTTTATCTTGTCTGGGTGCGTATTGTACTTTTTTACATCACATGCCATTAATCCTGTGATCAGGCTGAAAAGTATAATTGTCTTGTACGTATTCATAATGAATCCCCTTATCTATTAGCTGTAAGTGGGTACAGGCTAGGTGAAATAACGGGAAAAGTTATTAACCAGGGATAAAGAAAAGATTATGAATATGTTAAGAAAGGGTAATGGCCTTTCAAGTTATTGATTTATATAAAGAGAGAGGCGGGGAATTTATTCAGGCAGGCCGGCTTTATATAAATCATTGAGCATACGCTCCAGCCTGGATTTTGTCCGGTAGGGTTGGGTACTTGCCCAGTAGTTGAGTGAAAAAGCAGGATCAATGGTCAGTATTTTATCTGCTTCCCATGAAGCATCGCTCAGGCGGCCAAGACTGGCATAGGTGGCGGCGAGGTAGATATGGGCATTTAGATAATTCTCATTGCGGAAGATGCCCTCTTGCAGACTGTTGATCGCCTTGTCTGGTTGATTGAGAAAATAATAATCCCGCCCCAGGTTGGCAAAATAAATATAACTGGAGGTGGGATTGAGGCGCATGGCATGTTGATTAACCCGTATTGCATCTTCTGAGCGATCAATGAAGGAATAGGCAGAACCGGTAATGGCGTAGGCATCGGCATAGTTAGGATAAAGCGTGATCGCCTGCTTTGCTGCCTTGATGGCTTTTTCCGGTTCCTTACGGCCATATAAATATGCATAAGCGAGTACCACGTAGGCAACAGCGGCATCCTTATCGATAGCGATGGCCTTGTTGGCATATTCAAAAGCACGGTCGACGGCTGCAGCAGGATTTTTTCCCCACTTGCGCCGGTAATCATCAACATAGGTCAGGGCAATTGCGCCATAGGCGCTGGCAAAGCGGGGATCGATTTCAATGGCTTTTAAAAACATTTCCCTTGCCAGTGAATTGCCTTCCTTGGAGATAGACGTGTAGAGGGCGTTACCACGAATGAAGTAATCATGCGCCTGGTGATTATTTGTGTAGTTTCGGCTAAGAATGCTTTGTTCACTGCCACCGACGTGTTTCACCAGCTCGGTAATAATATGGTTAACTATTTCATCCTGCAGATTGAACAAGTCATCTATTTTTCGATCAAATCGATTCGCCCAGATCTGCATGCCATTACGGGCATCGGTTAACTGCACCGCGATTCTTATTTGGCTGCTATTTTTCAGAACGCTACCCGTTAATATGTAACGGACATTAAGCATCTCGCTGATTTGTTTTATATCAGCAGACTTGCTGTTAAACCCCAGTACCGAGTTACGTGATGTGACAAGCAGGGTTGATAAACGTGATAAATCCGTAATCAGGTACTCAGTAATACCCGCTGCAAAATAATCCTGCTCAGGATCATTATTATTCGCGAAAGGAATGACCGCGATAGAAGGGAGATGATGTTCTGGTAAAGTGAGCTGATTATTGGTTTGCACTGTTATGAAGTTGTAAAGCAATGTAAAGAACAGCAATGTAACAAAGGCAATAAGTGCCGCTAATACAAGTTTAATATTTTTTTTGTTGCCTGAATCAACCGGGGAGGGCGTGGTTGTTTCGCTGGTATTGACTTCCGCAATCAGGCGATAGCCTCGTTTTGGCAGCGTTTCGATATAACGTGGATGGCGTGAATCGTCATCCAGGGCTGCGCGGATTTTATTGATGGTGACAGTCAAGGCTTCGTAGGTAACGACACTTCCCCGCCAGACCTGTTTCTCCAGTTCTTCGCGGGTAATAATTTCTCCGGCATGTTCTGTCATGTAGAGCAGAACAGCCATCGCCTTAGGTTCAAGTCGATGCTCAATGTTATCGTTAATAACCTGGCCTGACTCTGGCAATACCTGGCAGTCACCCACTGAAAGAATAGTTTTCATAAATCCATGTATATATTGTTATTGTATTTAAAGTATAGGAGATATTAAAAAATGATAAAACCACACTCATTATAGCTTGATAGGTGTATTGTTACTCAGTAGAGTGGCTTTATTATTTTATTTACAGGTCTGGCAGTGTAAATGTTTATCAGTGTATTAGAACTTTTTAAAGTTGGTATTGGCCCGTCAAGCTCACATACACTTGGTCCGATGGTCGCTGCCAGGTTGTTTATTGAAAACCTGCAGCAGTTTAAACACGAATCTTTATTATCTCCTGATAGTTTTATCCGTTGCCTGTTAAAAGGTTCATTAGCTTTTACCGGGAAAGGTCATTCTACCGACAGGGCTGTTGCACTTGGTTTACATGGATATACACCTGAACAATTAACGAGTTTAAATGTTAACGAACTCATTCAGCAATTATGGGCAAGTGATTGTTTGCACCTTAAGGACGGCGTTCTTGTAAGATTTATCCCGGCTAAGCATATTATTTTTGATAAAAGTGATTCGCTGCCTGAGCATCCTAATGGAATGATTTTTGAGCTAGTTAGCGGTAATGATGAGGTCGTGCATTCAGAAACATTTTTTTCCATCGGTGGCGGTTTTATTTGTAGCAGTGACGAGATAAAAAAGTTAACCGCGCCCTTAAAAATGGTTGAGGCGAAATCCTGTCAATATCCCTTTGCAAGCGCAAACGATATGATGCAGATGGGTGAAGAATCACATCAATCGATTGCACAAATGAAAAGGGCCAATGAGCTTGGATATATATCTAAAAGCGAGCTTGAGCAGGGTCTGGATTTTATATGGGATTCGATGAAAGTCTGTCTTGAAAATGGATTAAAAGCACAAGGTATTTTACCCGGTGGTTTGGAAATTAAACGCCGTGCAAAAAATCTCTATCAACAATTACAAAATGAAAACAGTCATGCAACATTAAATGACTGGTTATGTGCTTATGCCATGGCGGTAAATGAAGAAAATGCAGCGGGTAAAATGGTGGTTACTGCTCCCACTAATGGCGCTGCGGGTGTGATACCCGCAGTGCTTTATTACTTTATGAAACACGAGGATGGTACGCGGGAGCAGGTACATGAGTTTTTACTGACGGCGGCGGCAATTGGTGGATTGATTAAACATAACAGTTCTATCTCTGGTGCTGAAGTGGGATGCCAGGGTGAAGTAGGATCAGCTGCCGCCATGGCGGCAGCAGGATTATGTGCGGTGCGGGGTGGGAGTGTGCAGCAAGTTGAAAAAGCGGCAGAGATTGCACTGGAACACCATCTTGGTATGACATGTGATCCGGTTAACGGTTTAGTACAGGTACCTTGTATTGAGCGTAATGGCTTTGGTGCAATTAAAGCTTATACCGCGGCATCACTGGCACTGTATGAAACGGGTGAACATTTTATGCCTCTGGATAACTGTATCGCGGCAATGAAACAAACCGGCCTGGAAATGTCTGCAAAATATAAAGAAACCTCACTTGGCGGATTAGCTGTAAGCATGACAGAGTGTTAAATCAAGATGAATGAAATTATCTTTTGATATGCTCAAGTTATGATCGCTTTATTATTGAGTAAGGTTTAATTTGTCAGCCAACCCCAAAGTATGGGGAGCATTATTGTTGTAGCTAATCCATTCAGTCCCATGGCTAAACCGGAAAAGGCTGCAGCCACATCCCCCATGTAAATCGCTCTACCTGTACCAATACCATGTGAGGCGGTGCCCATGGCTAAACCTTTTGCCATGGGGTTAGTAATGCGTAATTTGTCTAATAGCCATGGCCCCAGTGAGGCACCCAGTATCCCTGTAAGAATAACGACCACGGCAGTTAAAGAGGGCAAGCCTCCCAGTGTTTCTGAAATACCCATGGCTACCGGTGTGGTTACCGACTTCGGTGCAATAGAAATTAACGCTTGATCAGTGACACCGCCTATCCTGGCAATAAAGATGGCAGAGAGTACAGCGGTTAGTGAGCCAGTGAGTAATGAAACAGTCAGGGCAATGGGATGGCGCTTTAAAGTATTCCATTGTCTATATAACGGAATGGCAAGAGCCACGGTTGCCGGGCCCAACATAAAATGAACAAACTGGGCACCTTCAAAATAGACATCATAGGGAGTATCGGTCATAACCAGTACTGCCAC
>JAOUOK010000162.1 GCA_029880425.1 Gammaproteobacteria bacterium | reverse complement strand
GCTTCGAAAAAGAAATGGACGCCCAGCGTGAACGTGCGCGTGCAGCAAGTAGTTTTGCCGGGGCATATGATGAAGCCTTAAAGATTGAGGGCGAAACAACGTTTACCGGTTATGAATATTTAGAAGGTCAAACAACGATTGCGTCTATTTATGTGGATGGTAAAGAAGTTGATGCTTTAACGAAAAATCAACCGGCGATGTTGGTGTTAGAAGAAACACCTTTTTACGCTGAGTCAGGTGGCCAGATAGGTGATACCGGTTTATTAACCTGTGGCAGTTCTAAATTTGAAGTTAAAGACACGCAAAAGCAGGGTGCAGCAGTCTTTGGTCACTATGGTGAAGTGACTGAAGGCTCATTAAAAGTTGGCGATAGTGTTAATACGCATGTCGACAGTGAACGTCGAGAAGCCATTAAGGCCAACCACTCGGCAACACACCTGCTTCATGCCGCGTTACGTGAAGTCCTGGGTGAACATGTTACGCAAAAAGGTTCACAGGTTCAGGCAGAACGTTTACGTTTTGACTTCTCACATTCTGAAGCGATCTCTACTGAACAGCTAAAAGAAATTGAGCACCTGGTGAATCAACACATCCGTTCTAACCATCTTGTCGATACACAGATTATGAAACCTGAAGCAGCGAAAGCTGCAGGTGCCATGGCCTTATTCGGTGAAAAGTACGGGGATGAAGTTCGTGTTTTGAGCATGAGTGAATTCTCTGTCGAGCTATGTGGTGGTACCCATGTGACGCACACCGGTGATATCGGTTTATTTAAAATCATCAGTGAAGGTGGTGTCGCTGCGGGTATCCGCCGTATCGAAGCGGTCACCGCAGAATATGCACTCGACTGGATGGACCAGGGTGAGAGTCAATTAGCCAATATTGCTTCTATGCTTAAAGGCAAACGTGATGATGTTGCCAACCGTGTCAGCCAGCTCATGGATAAAACTCGTTCATTAGAGAAAGAACTCGAGCAGCTTAAAGCAAAACTCGCGAGTAGCCAGGGCTCTGACCTGTCGTCACAAGCGGTTGAGATCAGTGGTATTAAAGTACTGGCTGCAAAGCTTGAAGGTGCAGATGTTAAAACCTTACGTGACACTTTAGACCAGTTAAAAAATAAGCTCGGTACCTCGGCTATTGTGCTTGCCACGGTAAACGGTGATAAGGTGAGTTTAGTTGCGGGTGTCAGTAAAGACGCAACAAATAAAATTAAAGCCGGTGACCTTGTGAACTCGGTAGCCAGTCAGATCGGTGGTAAAGGTGGTGGTCGTCCTGACATGGCACAAGCAGGTGGTGATCAGCCTGAAAATTTACCTGCTGCTTTAGATAGTGTAACTGACTGGGTTGAAAACCAGCTGACTTAAATTTTTCAGATTTTTATACGGGCTAACACTAAAGTATTAAGTAATGTTGTTTGATTTAAACTTAGTCTAAATTTTATCGATCTTTTTATGCACGATCACTTCAATAGTCAGCCTTTTTCTGGCTTTTCTCTTTAATTTTGTGACAAATTAGTGTTTAATTTGCGTCCTTTTTGCGTGGGTAAATCATGGCTTTAATCGTACAAAAATATGGTGGTACTTCGGTCGGCACGGTTGAGAAAATCGAGAATGTCGCAGAGCGCCTGATCGCGGCTAAGAAAGAAGGGCATGATGTTGTTGTTGCTGTCTCTGCCATGAGTGGTGAGACCAACCGTCTTGTTGAAATGGCCCACCAAATTTCAGATAAGCCCGATCCCCGTGAGTATGACGTTTTAGTTTCAACAGGTGAACAAGTCACCATTGCCTTACTTGCAATGGCATTAAAGCAACGCGGCTATGATGCACGCTCATATACAGGTTCACAGGTTCATATTTTAACTGACAGTGCGCATACCAAGGCTCGTATTCTGGATATTGATGAAGCGAATATTCGTGCTGACCTGGATAAAGGTCGTGTTGTTATCGTTGCCGGTTTCCAGGGCAAAGATGAACATGGAAACATCACCACACTTGGTCGCGGTGGTTCTGATACCACGGCTGTGGCGCTTGCTGCGGCACTAAAGGCAGATGAATGCCAGATTTATACTGATGTCGACGGTGTCTATACCACGGATCCAAGGGTGGTACCGGATGCGCGTCGCCTGGAAAAAATTACTTTTGAAGAAATGCTGGAAATGGCCAGCTTAGGCTCAAAAGTTCTGCAAATTCGCTCGGTCGAGTTTGCGGGTAAATATAATGTGAAATTACGCGTGCTCTCATCGTTTGTCGATGGGCCAGGTACACTGATTACCTTTGAGGAAGATAATATGGAACAGGCAGCCATTTCAGGAATCGCATTTAACCGTGATGAAGCCAAGCTCACCATCCTGGGTGTGCCTGATCAACCCGGTGTGGCATACAATATTCTCGGTTCAATTGGTGAAGCTAATATTGAAGTAGACATGATTATCCAGAACGTGGGGGATGATGGCACCACGGATTTCACCTTTACTGTTCACCGTAATGATTATCAACATGCCCTCGATATTTTAAATAACACCGCAAAAGAGCTGAATGCGCGTGAAGTTGTGGGCGACAACGCGATTGTGAAGATTTCACTTGTGGGTGTGGGTATGCGCTCACATGCAGGTATTGCGAGCCAGATGTTTAAGGCCCTGGCGGATGAAGGCATCAATATTCGCATGATTTCGACCTCGGAAATCAAGATTTCTGTTGTTATTGATGAAAAATATTTGGAACTGGGCGTGCGCGCTCTACATTCGGCTTTTGGGCTGGATGAGCCTAAGGATTAGGTCTGTAAATAGCCTTATATTACTCAGTATATTTTTTAAAGTTTGCCCTTACTGAGTCGATACATTAGGTTGAGCGTGTCACATGGAGCTAGATTGACTAGATTCTCTACGGACACAGAAGGAACTGTAATTGAAAGATTTTCTTTGAGGAGTAAATAAGTATGTTGATTTTAACGAGACGGGTTGGTGAAACGCTCATGATCGGTGATGAAGTAACCGTGACCGTCCTTGGCGTAAAAGGTAACCAGGTTCGTATAGGTGTCAACGCTCCACGTGATGTTTCTGTACATCGTGAAGAGATCTATGAGCGCATTCAAAATGAAACCGGTGAGCCGGGTAACGAGTAATAAAATCAAAGATTAACGCCATAAAGGCTTTACCTCGGCTTTATCCTTCAGTATCCTTGCGTCCCATTGAATACTGGAGAAATGGCCGAGCGGCTGAAGGCGCTCCCCTGCTAAGGGAGTATGGGGTTTATAGCTCCATCGAGGGTTCGAATCCCTCTTTCTCCGCCATTCAAATTCAAGAGCAGCACTATAAAAAGCATTGGAATTCAACAACTAATCCATGTATAGTGCGCAACTCTTTTAAAGCGCCCGTAGCTCAGTTGGATAGAGTACCTGGCTACGAACCAGGCGGTCGCACGTTCGAATCGTGCCGGGCGCGCCATACAAATCAAAAGCTTACATTAACGTGTGAGCTTTTTTTTTGCCTGTTTTTTATTTTCTGAGTCGCTGCTGAGTTTATTTAAAATTATTGTAGTTAGTATTGATAACCGTTCGATATTTTTATGAGTATTATTTAAAAATAATAGGTTCTAACGAAACCGTATCATTAAAGTCGCTTATATATTTTTTAACAAAGTAATTCTTTTTGGTTCCTGATTTATCTTTTACCTCGATAATTAATTTTTTCACTTCTACGAGTGAAGACATATCCATGACGCTGATATCAAGTTTGAATGTCCCGGAAGAAGAGACATCTGTCATATCCAGGATACTTCCATCGCTTTCTTTTATTGCTACTTCGAGACCCGATAAGTTGGACGCGGTTATTTTCCCTTTTAAAACGGTCGCTAATTTTTCCGCATGAACAATATTTGCAGTGAGTATGGTGAGTGCGGTTATTAATAAAATCCGTTTTCCCATGATGCCCCTCATTTTTTTATTATCGATTGATAAGTAAAGTCTAGGTAATAATTGGGGGCAAAGATATGATTTACATCATAAAACTAAATTTGTAATGATTTTTATTAAGAATGCTGTAATGTTTTTTGTACCAGGATATATGAAAGGGCAATCTGATTTTTCGGGCACTGCTAACGTGCTTATAACTCTTGCTGTCCCCAGTTCATAGCTTCTTCAAGCGTAGAAAATGTTTCGCATTTAAATAATTTATTTTCCATCGCGGCGTAATAATCTTTAGTCAGTTCAATAATGGTATCGTTATTAGTGACAATTGCTATCTTAAGCCTGCCCTTGGTGGCTGAAATAATGTCATCGGTTAAGGCAAATATTCTGGCATACTCAGGATCGATAAGTATGGATTGAGTTTCAGAAAAATCATTTACCAGGTATTTAATTTTTGTAAAATATGGATGTGTCTGTATATCAAAATTTGATTTTAAAATTTCTTCCCCGGTTATTTCACCAGTGAATTTCCTGTACAGGTAATCTGCTTCCCAGCTAACTGTGTGTGCCATAATTTTGTAATTTTTAGTGAGTAATAGGCCAGTGTTATTGTGTTTTGCATGGCAAAGACAGAAAATTATACCAGTTTCCACCGTTTTAATTATTGGTGTTTACCCTAGGTTTTTTTGTGATGATGAGTATGGTCGGGCGTTGTTATATACCCGAGAGTATACGTGGCCAGCGATCATGTACTGCGTCATCTAGTTCAGGGGTGATTGTGACAACATAAACCCGTTGTTCATATTTATCGCGCGCGATTAAGCCCTGGATAAATTGCCCGGGGGTAAGATCGAACCAGTGGCTGTTACCCTGGATATCTTTTTCCATGAACTGCTTAATCGGTAACTTGACCGGAACCGGGAACCATTTATCCCAGCGTCCCTGGTAAATGGATTCTAATCGTGCCCAGCCTCCCAGTGGGAGATGACCTGCCTGTTCTTTACGGCGGCCCCATGGCAATAATTCAACCTCGTGACTTTTAGTCATTACCGGCAAGGTTGCCCTGGGATTAGGAAAATATACCCGTATATCCTGGCCATTGTTATTATAGAAAACACCACCGCACATTAGCTTTCTTCTGTTCCTGTTTTATCAATGGTTTGGCGATGACCAAAGGGCTTCCAGGCAGGTGCAATCACGTTGGGCATACTTGAACGTTGTAGCAGGCGTGCAGGAGCAAGACAAAACTCACCGTATTTCTGGTTAATATCATCCATGGCCTGGTGGCTTTTTTCCAGCCGTTGCGGTTTTGCATTATCAAAGAGTTCAAGTTGAGCATTAGCTGCTTGTGGATCGGTGGCGGTGATCTGAACCTGGTGAAGGCCTTCACCTTGCCAATAGTATTTAAGAACCTGGGTACTGAGTTTATAAATAAGCTGGCCATCCTGGGTGGGCAGTGTGCTTTTTGTTTTTGCACCCAGCCATCCGTCGTGGCTACGCACGCCAATGAAAAAGTGTTGTGCCTTCAGCTGATGGCGG
>JAOUOK010000161.1 GCA_029880425.1 Gammaproteobacteria bacterium | reverse complement strand
AACACTTTAAGTTCCCAACCCAGGTCAGTTTTGAAAATAACGAGACACAAAACCATACATTGATGAAAGTTATTGCCTATGATCGGCCAGGTTTACTTTCACAAATTGGCGCCGCCATGCATGCATGTAATGTCATGCTGCATAAAGCAAAGATTGCAACTTTTGGTGAAAAAGCTGAGGATATATTCTTTATTACTGATAACAACGGTAACGTTTTATCTGAACAAGAACAGTTTAAATGCCTGGATAAAACTATTACTGAAAAATTGAACCACGAATAATTTAGTTTTCAATAAATTCCAGGGCATTACCATCCGGGTCGCGACAAAATAAAGCCTTTCGTCCAGATTTACTTTGAGTATAAGGGATATTTAATTCATCCAGTGATTCTGAAATATCTGACAGGGAGGAAACCAAAAAAGCAATATGGTGATCACGCCCACCATGTTCAGGTCTAACACTGTCTTTATCCGGGTTTTTAAGCTGCATTAAATGAATTTGTTGCTGGCCCGGTAGTGTTAACCATGCCCCCGGGTACCCTAAGTCAGGCCGGCTTGAATCCACTTCTACTCTCATCACTTTTTGGTAAAAAACCAGTGATTTATCCAGTTCTTCAACTATTAAACTAGCATGATGTAATCGAAGTATCCTGTTATTAGCCATCATATTTTTTTTCATTAAACTGCCCTGTCATCCAGCTGTTTTGTTGCCGTAAGATAGGCGGCAAGAATAACAAGTAAGCCACCAATCCATTCACGTAACTCAATCACTTCGTTTGTTAATAATATAGACGAGACAGCACCCACCACAATCTCAAATAATAAAATAATCGCTGAACGGTGTACTGGCATATGGGTTACACCATAGACAACCGCGATATTCATCAATGTCATCGCAACGGCACCGAGTAACCAGGCACCCGCTACTACCTCTGTTGAAACAGCTAATGGTTGCTTGAAAACAATAATTAATATGAAAGCAATCAATAAAACACCCACCCACCCTGACGCTGTTTTAACCATAATCGAGGCATCACTCAGTTTATGAATTAAAACATTCGTTATAGCAAATGCGATACCCGAAGACAGGGCAAGCCAGTCAGAGCTATCACGTGGAGCAGGAAACCCCAATGAGTCATGCCATAACATGATAACTGCACCAAGCATAGCGATACCAAGTATAGCCATCGCATTACGAGACAATTTTTCACCGAGGAAGAACACACCAAGAAATGTTGCCCATAATGGCGACAAGTAAAAAAGCAATAAAACACGTACTACGTTGCCATCAAGTACAGCCAGGATGAAGGCGATATTTGTCCAGCCCGTGGCGATAGCCATAAAAAAATATAAGTAAGGATGTGTAAGCCATTCACGCCAGCCTTTCCATAACACGGGAATAGCAATAACAAGTGTTCCACAATACATTAGTGCTGAAACCCACAGCCCGGTTAGGCCGTTATTTTCTAACAGGCGCATGGGGTACCAAATTAACCCCCACATGGTTGAGGCAAAAAGTAATCCCAACACGGGTAACATCGGATGCGTATTGTATTTGGCTGAAAAACCTGTCTGGCTTATACTGTCGGGCTTATTATTCATTACATCTCAAACTTTTAAATAAAACACTATTATGAACCCTGATCTTGATAAACTACACCCCTATCCTTTTGAGAAACTCGCCACTTTAAAGAGCGGCATTACACCTGAAGCGGGTATTGATCATATCGCGTTATCAATCGGCGAACCGAAACATAAAGCCCCTGAATTTGTACTGGAAAATTTATCACAACAGTTACATGGTGTATCAGCATACCCGTTAACCAAGGGAATACCTGGGTTACGCCAAGCCATCACTGAATGGCTAACACGCCGATTTAATTTACCATCTGACAGCCTCAATCACGAACAGCATGTTATCCCGGTTAATGGAACACGTGAAGCCTTGTTTGCTTTTGCCCAGGCAGTGATTGACAGAAACGCCAACCCTTTAATCGTAATGCCAAACCCGTTTTATCAAATATATGAAGGTGCGGCATACCTATCGGGTGCAGAACCTTTTTATATTAATACCACGGCAGATAATAATTACTTACCTGATTTTGATTCTGTCAGTGATGAAACATGGCAACGTTGCCAATTACTTTATATCTGTTCCCCTGGCAATCCAACCGGTGCTGTTATTGATAAAGCCACCTTAAAGAAGCTTATCTCACTGGCAGAAAAGTTTGACTTCATTATTGCCTCGGATGAATGCTATTCTGAGATTTATTTTGATGAAGCCAATCCACCTGTTGGCTTACTCGATGCCGCGGCTGGTATGGGCAATACTGATTACTCTCGCTGTGTTGTTTTTCATAGTTTATCCAAACGCTCGAACCTTCCTGGTTTACGTTCAGGCTTTGTTGCCGGTGATAAAGATATCCTGAATAAATTCCTGAAGTACCGTACTTATCATGGTTGTGCAATGCCATTACATCACCAACAGGCCAGCATCAAAGCCTGGCAGGATGAGTCTCATGTTGAGGAAAACCGGCGTATTTACCAGGAAAAATTTACTGATGTACTCAAAATAATTTCTCCCGTAATGGATGTAAAAAAACCGGATGCCAGCTTTTATCTTTGGGCAAAAACACCTGGCAGTGACCAAGACTTTGCCCGGGATATTTTTGCCCGGCAAAATATGACGGTGCTTCCGGGAAGTTATTTATCCCGGGAAGCACACGGCATCAATCCGGGTAGCCAGCATGTGCGCATGGCACTGGTGGCATCTTATGATGAGTGCATCGAGGCAGCACACAGAATCAGGCAATTTTTGGGAAACTAAAACATAGCGTCATTCCGGCTAAGAACACGCTGGAATGACGAGTTTTTTAATACCTATTTTAAGAATAAAGTCAGTAAAATTGAGCATTTAACTGGCATATACATGCCCGCACCTATAAAATACATTCCCTTACGAATTCTGAATACACTAATTATATTGAATACGAGAAAAAAATCATGAGTAACGATTTACAAACAATTATTGAAAATGCCTTTGAAAACCGTGCTGATATCACGCCTCGCAGTGTTGATACTATTGTTAAAGAAGCGGTTACAGAAACGATTAATCAAATTGATACCGGCACACTCCGTGTTGCAGAAAAAAAAGACGGTGACTGGGTTGTAAATGAATGGCTGAAAAAAGCCGTATTACTTTCTTTCCGTATTAATGATAATGAATTTATGAAAGGTGGTTTTACTAACTACTTTGATAAAGTTGATTCGAAATACGCTGATTTTAATTCTCGTGATTTTCGTGATGCCGGTGTACGTGTTGTCCCACCAGCAACAGTACGTAAAGGTGCATATATTTCTCCCGGTGTTATTTTAATGCCTTCATATGTCAATATCGGTGCTTACGTTGATAGTGGCACCATGGTAGATACCTGGGCAACCGTAGGTTCGTGTGCACAAATTGGCAAAAATGTTCATCTCTCTGGTGGTGTAGGTATTGGTGGCGTTCTCGAGCCTTTACAGGCAGCGCCAACAATCATTGAAGATAACTGTTTCATTGGTGCACGTTCTGAAGTTGTTGAAGGTGTTATTGTTGAAGAAGGTTCTGTTATTTCAATGGGTGTCTATATTGGTCAAAGTACCCGTATTTATGATCGTGAAACAGGTGAAATAACTTATGGTCGTATCCCCGCTGGCTCAGTAGTTGTTTCAGGTAACTTGCCTTCAAAAGACGGAACATACAGCTTGTACTGTGCAGTTATCGTGAAAAAAGTTGATGCTAAAACTTTAAGCAAAGTGGGTATCAACGAATTATTACGTGATATCTAAATACGAGTTAAATTTTTATGCTGACACTTTACGGCATTAAAAACTGTGATAGCGTAAAAAAAGCCCGTCGTTGGCTAGAAAATCATGGAATTGAATACCAGTTCCATGACTTTCGCCAGGATGGTATTGATAAACAACAACTTTCTGCCTGGCTGGAAAATCTTGGCTGGGAAGTTATTGTTAATAAGCGTAGTACAAGCTGGCGAAGCCTGTCAGATACTGACAAAGATATATCAACTAATTCACAGGCCATAAAGTTACTTTTAGCAAACCCAACGCTGATTAAACGTCCAGTTGTACAAAAGGGTAAAACTGTATTGGTAGGTTTTAAAGAAGCCGCGTTTAGCCAGTTATAACCTTGCTTTTTTAATCTTTGATTACCCGACTGGCCATACAGCCTCGCCAGGGTTTTAACCGGGCAGAACGTCGATCTTCTGCTTTATCATAGACATTATCAATAATTGTCCTGGGCGTCTGACCTCTAAATTTTTCAAAATATTTATAGGCTTTTTCTTTATCATGTTCTTTAACTTTAAAAGAATAAGCCGTATCACCTATAAAGCTATTCATTAAACAATATGTGGCGTACTTAGTGTGTGGTTCATATAACTTTGCAACATTATTAGAACAGCCTTTAAAAAAACCCACTGAATACTCCCATAACGATTTGACTTCTTCTTTATATACACGTTCAATAAGTTTTAAAGCAAAATTACGACTTTTTGTTGAGGCATCTTTTAAAATTGTTTTTCTAACATCGTCAATTGAAGTCCCTTTTAATTTATGAGCTGCAATGCCTCGTGCAGAATAAGATAAGCCCATGCAATAAGTTAAAGCTGCATAATCTTTTGTAGTAAATATTTTATCAACTTTGCGCTTTTCTGAAGAACTACAACCTGCCAGCAATAAAGATAAAAATAACGAAACGGCTATTATTTTAATTTTCATTTAAACTATCCTATGTCAAAAATGTATTTTTAATATCGCATACTTATAAAAAAGAGTAAAACTCTAAAATAACAATGTCTCGTAGCGACTAACTTTAACATTATTATCCCACCAATTAGCCGGCAAACCTGCTTTCATTTTCAAATGATTAAAAAACTCTCTTTTATCCGGTAACTGTTGCCAGACACTGGGTAAAAATGTTCCACGGTTAAAACCATGTTCAATAATTAATCCATCAATACCGGGACGAATTTGATTTAAAAGATCATTCTCATCTGTGAATTTAATTTCCTCCGGTAAACTTAAAACCGATATTTCAATATCAAGCAATTCAAACTCTGACCGCTCAACTTTTGGAAAGCGTGGATCACTAAATGCCGCAGCAAAAGCATGCTCTGCAACATCATCAATTAATGGTTGGTATGCTTCTAAAGTCCCGATACAACCGCGTAATACACCGTTTATATGCAAGGTCACAAAAGTTGCAAACTTTTGTTGTAAGGCTGGAGAATAGTCATGGGTATTAACCGGAATTTTTATACCATGTTCCAGGCCATAACGGATAGATTCACGCGCAATGTGTAAACAGCTCTCTTTATCTCGAGCGGAGAGGTTAATGGAAGACATAGGCACCATACCCGACAACACAACTCTTATCGCCTGCAGTATCACCTGAATTTCTTAAAT
>JAOUOK010000160.1 GCA_029880425.1 Gammaproteobacteria bacterium | reverse complement strand
ACGGCGACCATTTATGGTCGCCGTTCCAATCTTGTTGAAATCGATGTTTAGTAGATTTAAACACAGACACAACGTTTCAAGCTTTATTGCATGATAGATGCAATGTTGGCAGCACCACTTTGGTATACCGATGCATAGTCACCAGATTGAGTCTGAGACACAGTTGCTACGTTAGCTGTACCGTATTGGGTAGTATAAGCTCTGTTTGCATCACCAGTTTGTGTAATCGTTGAATCATTACCAGAACCACCTTGGTAAGCGTATGCTTGATTACTATTACCTGTTTGCAAAATAGTTGCTTCATTATCATTACCAGACTGGGTAGCTGATGCACGATTACCATTCCCCGTTTGCTCGATTTTTGCTTTATTTCGATCACCATAATAAACCAAAGTACTTGCAGCATTACCGTTACCAACTTGGTCAATATCAGAGTTGTTGTTGTTACCTACATAACCATAAGCACCACCATAATAACCCACTTGAGCACTTGCCTGATTACCCGTACCACGTTGATAAATATCTGATACGTTAGCATTACCACTTTGGTCTACTGTTGCACTACTTGATGCAGCAGAGTACTGGTTAACATTAGAGCGGTTACTTGCACCTCTTTGAATTACAGAAGCATTGTTATACGAGTAACTTTGCCCAATACTTGAACTGTTGTAAGAGCCACTTTGATTGACAGACGCAGAATTACGGCTTCCATATTGAGTTAAAGCAGAACCGTTACCTGTTCCAGACTGTCGAATATTTGCAGTAAGGTTATTACCGCTTTGAAGAACACTTGAACCATTATAATTACCGTTTTGTGATACTCCAAGGCTGTTCACCATACCATATTGGCGGAAATATGAGTTGTTTCCTCTTCCACCTTGATACACGTTTGCATTTGAGTATGAACCATATTGAAGTGAAGTGCTTACGTTACCTGTACCGTGTTGACTTACGCCTGAATTATTTCGAGTACCAAATTGTTGTGTAGACGAACGGTTAGCTAAACCTGTTTGATAGACATTAGATGTATTAACAGATGTAGGTTGATAAACGCTTGCATAATTACTTCTACCAATTTGTTTAACAGTCGAATTGTTATTTACGCCATATTGCGTTGTATAAGCACGGTTATTATCACCTGATTGGTATGTTTCACTGCTGTTCGCTGTTCCTGATTGATAAGTGCTTGCTACGCTATTTGTTGATGGGCCATAGGAGTAATAACGTGTTCCAAATTTAACCAAACCATCAGAACGTTGAGTAGATTTATTTTCAGTACCATGCTGAATTGTATTTTGGTTGTTATTGCTACCAGACGTAATTTGGCTGGAGCTATTTTTAGAACCTGTTTGAAAAGTATTAGCAACATTTTTACTGCCGCTTTGGCTTTGACTAGCGCTTTGACTAAGTCCTTGTTGAGTAATCGTAGCTTTATTTTCACTCCCATTTTGATATTGAGACGCAGAACGCGCATCACCTGAATAGGTTACTTGATCAATCGTAGCGTTATTGGCAGTACCGTATTGAGTTTGTGTAGCTGAATCACCTGCAAAAGCCTGGCCTGCAGTTAAAGCCAGAGCAACGGCTGTTGAAATTGATGAAAGTTTGTTCATTTTTTTATTACCCCTTATTGTGTGTTAAAAACTTAAAAACCTTGTCGAATTAAAATTCGACCATTGTTACCAAATTGTGTAATGCGATTATTTATCCCATTACCTTGTTGGATTTGTCTGCTTATATTGTTATTGCCATGCTGGATGCTGATGACAGTATTTCCAATACCTGATTGGTATTGGTCTGCAATATTATTTTTCCCTGACTGGAATGTTTTAGATTTATTGTCTGCACCATGCTGTTCAGTATGCGCATGGTTACCTGCGCCTTGCTGTCTTATTTGAGAGTTGTTAAAAGCCCCATGTTGAATGATGGATGCTTTATTGCCCGATTGAATAGAAGATAAAATTTGATTTTCTGAGTTTGCTGAATTAAGGATTGAGCGTATTCTTTTATTGTCAGGCGATATTGAGTTGTTAGCGGTAATAGAACTATCACTATTTGTAGATGTTACTTCATCGTTAGCATAAACAGGTGATAAAAATAATCCGCTAACAAACAGGAAAACTATTGATTGTTTGAGTCCATTCATTTCAATTTAATCCAACACTAAAAACAGTTATAAGACTTTATGTGAACGTGCTCACATTTTGTATCGGGAATTGGTATGAAATAGACTCGTAGTATATTTTTTGAGTATGAGAAAAGTAGTATTTTTATGTAAAATTATTTATTAAGATTTTTATGTTAATTGTGATCATCATCACTTAATTCATTAAGTTTTGTCATCTCATTAAATGTTAGTTGTCGATCTTTCTTTTGTGCGAGGTATGACAACACACTTTTATGTTGATTGAATGCGGGATTGCTGGTTGACCAGTGATTATTCAATATACCTTCTATTACCAAAGCAGAAACTGCTTTTTCTATCGCGCCTGTCACACAAAGCACAACAGGCTCATTTGTTGTTACCCCACCTTCGGATTCAAATAATCTTTTGAAACTTACGAAACGGAATACACCTGCATGAACTTCACGTGACAAGACAGATTTTGTTGCAGATACCGTGCTTAAGATTTCACCGCTTAAGATATCAATGGCTCTTAAATGAACGGTGACCTGATCAACACGATATTTTGTATCCATCCCTATGCCAAAATATTTTGCACCTAAACCACCGGTCTGGATGTTAGAGTCATAGCCTGTTATCCCTCCTTCTAATAGAATATTGGAAAATTTCAACGGCGGTATGTCATTTTGTGGTGAAGAATCATTTTTTAATGTTGCACGAATTATTTTTCTTTCCGTTAATAAATTTTGTAATCCTTCCCGTTCCATTGGAGTAAACCATTTTGAGTCTTTAAGTGCCTGTAACAGTATCGATGTTGCACCCTGTGTTACGGCTGTTGAGAATGAACTTACCCCCGTCTGTTGTTTGTATTGACCTGTTTGATCGCGAAAGCCGTAAACAGATACAGGTATTTTTCCGGATGGTGTTGGTAAATTTACCAGGTCATTGTGGCTTGAAGTTGTTCGGGTTAATTGAGCTGCCAGCGGTTCTTCAATTTCTTCTTTATAGTGTGCAGTAGTGCATGCCTGTAAAAGTAAAATAGCAACTATAAAAATAAAACGATAAATTGATTTTAACTTGAGCATGATGTTTTATATGACCGGTATTTCAATAGTTGATAAAGAACCGGTTGCAAGTTCGGTTATATGAATTTTTGTAATATTCGGATCTGATGTATCAATTTCAATTTTATAATCCGTTGTTGTGTATACACCAGAAGCCGAACCCGAAGAGCCAAATGCATCAGCGACTATTTTAGCGGCCAGCTGACTTAATATTTGCCTGTTTAAAGTTTCCTTGAAATTATCAAGCGTGCTGCCAGTTGCAAAAGGATCTTTTGCATCAGGATCTTTAAAATCATTTTCTGCATTGGCTTGATTTAAAAGCACAGCACCATTACCCGAGTAGCCACCAAATGATGGGTTGATCGGGGTGTAAATTAGTTCAGAAGAATAAAGGTTGCTTGAGAATAGCACCAAAAAAATAATAGAAAATTTATACATGATGATTTCCCTTTTTTAATATCCGGTCGGCGCTATGTCTTGTGATGTGTTTTTTACAATCAAGCGGTTAACTATATTTTGAGAAACGGTAATAGCAGCTTCATAAAC
The DNA here is from genome assembly GCA_029880425.1 of Gammaproteobacteria bacterium. Taxonomy (GTDB): domain Bacteria; phylum Pseudomonadota; class Gammaproteobacteria; order UBA6429; family Thiohalophilaceae; genus JAGLTQ01. Next base: position 1,732 of record JAOUOK010000160.1, on the reverse strand, counting down.
CTTATTTTTTTTTAATTGTTTTCCAGGCCGGATGGATGTGCGATATAACATTTGCCCCTGACTACTTATAATAATTAAGTTTCCCCAGCGAGCAGATGGCTTTTCAGTAACTATGAGGTTATGTGGTTGACTAAGATTTGTAGCTAACCAGTGCGCAGAGAATTTTTTGTAAAATGAATGACCATCAAGCGTGATTGTGCGATCAAGTATAAGTCCTTTAATATCAAGACTTCCACCAGATGCAAAAGTAGGTGAAATAAATACTGTAAACACTAAAAGCATGAGGTGTCTAACAGGTAAATGCATAGTCATACCAAAATCCTTTTTGGAGCTTAAATGTGTAGTAAATGTGGGGGAGCGGCATTATTTGTGTTATTTGTCTCAAAAATAATCAGCCAAAAGTATTAATTTAGTATTAATCTATATTTTTAACCTCATGCCTTTGTCGTAGTTATGCTTGCGTTCCCCAATGCTGGTTTGCCCAGTTGGCTGCTTGCATGCGGTTTTCAACATTTAATTTTTTATATATATGGTAAATATGTGTTTTAACCGTATGTGGGCTGAGGCAAAGGATATCGGCAATATCATTATTTCTTGAACCAATTGCCACAAGTTTAATAATTTCTGTCTCACGTTGAGTCAGTCCGAAATCTTCTTTTAGTGGCTTAGGATTCTTTCTGTTTTTTATTACCAGAGTTGAGAGTAATTTTCTTGATAACCAGAGTTCACCATTAAAAATTGATTTTATTCCTGCAATAAATTGTTGGAGACAGACATCTTCAGAAAAAATTCCCATCACAAGCAGATGTTGGGAAAAATATTCAGTACAGTGATTTTCATTGGTATTAAATAAAGCGATGTGAGAGCTATCAGTTAACACATCCTCACATTTATTTAAAATGCGCTTAATTTCTTCATCATTTAAATTATTGCAGTCGAGCAAAACCAGGTTTGCCGGTTCGAGCTCAGATTTACTTAATGTTTTGCGCATGCTTAAATTAACAATACAACAAGGAAGTGAGGTGTTTTTTTCAATATAGGAGGCGAGTAGTGAGTTATTCAGGTTGTCCTTACCCAATATGATCAATTGCTCCATACACATCTCTCCATAGACTTTATGAGTACCGCTTCAATAGTTGGGGATAATTAAACTAACGGAAGCGCAATTGTGAATTGCGGCTCATCCTAACAGGACAATTTTTAATCCGCAAGATTTAGTCAAATTTCTTTCCGTGGGACAAAGTAAATTTTAATAACGCACTTGAGTCATGTAAAATGGTTGGCTTAGTGTTGTGAACTTACCTTACGACTGAACTTTAACTCTCTATAAAATAAAGAATTTCATGTCCCACGAAAGAATGTCTCCAACTGAAAAGCGTGTCGCGCTGTCACTCTCTGCAATTTTTGCATCGAGAATGTTGGGGCTGTTTATGGTTTTACCCGTATTTGCTCTTTATGCGGAAGAGTTAGACGGATTTACCCCGACTTTAGCCGGAGTCGCGATTGGCATATATGGCTTGACCCAGGCTATTTTCCAAATCCCACTGGGCATGCTTTCAGATAATATTGGCCGTAAGCCGGTTATTATCGGCGGTCTTGTGGTTTTTGCAGTTGGCAGCGTGGTAGCAGCATTAGCAGATACTATTACCGGTGTGATTGTAGGTCGGGCGTTGCAAGGTGCGGGTGCTATTGCGAGTGCTGTTATGGCTTTGGCTGCTGATCTCACTCGTGA
>JAOUOK010000159.1 GCA_029880425.1 Gammaproteobacteria bacterium | reverse complement strand
ACCCAAACTGGAAAGAGTTTGAAGCCTTTATCGATCCGCATTTTTCATCAGGTTTTAAACAACGGGTAAAACCCATGCCAGATAAAAAAAACCAGGACAAATAAATTCAGGAACCGCGTTATGTCAAACATTTTAATTTTAGGTGCCACCTCTGCTATTGCAAAATATACCACCCGCTTGTTTGCCGCAGATGAACACAATTTATTTTTAGTTGCACGTAACAAAGATAAACTAGCCAGCATTAAACAGGATATGCTGGTTCGCGGAGCCAGCTCGGTCAACTATGAATCTCTCGACCTTAGCGATGACACGCAACATGCTAACTTAATCCAGCAAGTTACTGACACCATGGAATCCATTGATATTGTACTTGTTGCTTATGGCACTCTTGGAGTTCAAAAAGAATCAGAAAAGAATTATGAAAACACCTTAAAAGAATTACAGGTTAATTGCCTCAGTGTTATATCACTTCTCACCATCCTTGCTAACCAGTTTGAACAACAAAAATCAGGAACCATTGCTGTTATCTCATCACCTTCAGGTGATCGTGGCCGGCAAAGTAATTATGTTTATGGCACGGCAAAAGGTGCGCTAACAATATTCCTGCAAGGCCTGCGTAACCGTTTAGCAAAATCAAAAGTTCATGTGCTTACGGTTAAACCCGGTTTTGTTGACACGCCAATGACTAAAGATTTCAAAAAAGGCCTGTTATGGGTTTCACCAGAAGTTATAAGCAAGGGGATTTATACCGCGATTAAGAAAAAACGCGAAGTTACTTACCTGCCTTTCTTCTGGCGCTATATTATGATCATAATTAAATCTATCCCGGAAAAAATATTTAAGCATCTGAAATTATGAGTAAAGCTGGCCATAAAGAATTTTTACAATTTTTATTCGTTGGTGGTATTGCAGCATTTATAAATTTTATTAGTCGCATTGGATTCAATGAATTTGTAAATTACCGTGTAGCGGTGGTTCTTGCCTATATTGTAGGTATGATCGTCGCTTTTACTTTGTTCAAATATTATGTTTTTGAAAAAAGTGGCAAACATTACATTGATGAAGTGAAGAACTTTACCATTGTTAATATACTGGGTATTGTACAAGTTTGGTTTATCAGCATTGGCCTGGCAGAATACTTTTTTCCCTATATATCTCTTACCTTTTACCCTTATGAAATAGCTCATTTTATCGGTTTATGTGTTCCTGCTATATCAAGTTACTTTGGCCACAAACACTTTTCATTTAAAAAAACTAGTTAAAATTATATTTTTCTTTAAATTCGCACTGACCGACAGGAAGCCAGTCGGGGATAGCATAAAATTCTTTATTAATCGATTTCAGTACTTCTTCCCGATAAAGATCGTAATTAAATTTATTACCAATAAGTAATTCAAATGTGGCTTTTCTGACTTTAAAGCTTTTTCGTTCTGCTTGCGCAAAATATCTTTTCAGTTTATCCAGATTTAGTGGTGTGCGTTTAAATATCAGGATATTTTTCCCGTCGAGTTTTCTGTAATCAGTAAGTCGTTCATCTTCACGGGCATGAAACGAAGCTTTATCAAATACAATTACATGTTTTCCTGAATAATATGAAAGTACAGATGACATACCATAGCTAATGGTGGCAAAGTTATAATCTTTTTCATAAGGTTTTAATTCTGCAAGTACTTCCTGAGGATACTTACCAATGGTCAGGTTTTCAACTGCTTCTTTTTTATTTGCAAATATTTCAACTGGCAACAACATAATTGCACTTATTACCAGAAGGTGAACAATACTAAACAACCACATAAAATGAAATGTCCAGCGCCATTGCTTAACATTTAGCACTGCCGCGGTAGCAATGAAGGCAAATGGATAAAAACTTATCAACCAATGCAGTCCCACTTCTTTGCGAAAAAGTAATAACAAAAATAAGACTAAAGGGAATAAAGCAAGCCAGATATATACATGATAAAAATTGACAGGTAACTGTAATTTAAAAATCGATTTATTCCTAATCAGAAAATAAATGAGTACAGGTGAAAACAAATAAACCAGCATACCGATGTACTTTATAAGACTCATTAGTGACACATCAGCACCTGACGTGCGATTAATTAAGTTAAAAAGTATATTGTTCCAGCAGTGGTTATAATTCCATAATAAATTCAGTCCCACAAAGGGCATAACCATCAACAATATCAACCCTAATCCCAACAGGTTTTTCCTGTCCCGCTGAAAAAAGATAATATAAAAACCGTAAGAAAAGCCCAGTAAAACGGCAAAATATTTTGAAAAGAATGCCAGCCCTAAAAATAATCCGGCTAGCAAAAAGTCCCTGTTTGATTTTGATTCATACAGCGCGAGATAAAAAAACCAGGCTGAAACAAAGCTAAAAAAGATTAAGGGCGTATCGGTAGTGATTAGAATATTTACCATGTTAACCGGTGCCACTAAATAGGTCAGTGCAACCCAGGCAGCAACATCAGGTAAACGTGATTGTAAAATACGGTAAATACTGTAAGAAATAAAAACAGGCAAAATTACAGACGGTAACCTTAACCATAGACTTGCATCTGAAACACTTAATAACGCAGAAAGTAACCAGCCTACAACGGGAGTATGATCATAAAAACCATAGTCAAGATGCTTACCCCAGACAATAAAGTACGCTTCGTCGCCACTCATAGGCAACCAGGCAGCCAGTGCTAATCGAAATAAAAACACCGCTACTAACATTTTCAATAAAAACGAAGGTATTTCCTGCTTAATTGTCCCGCTATTAAACATGCTTAACTAACCCCTAATTGCCGCTTCCATTTTTGAATATGCCTGTAGCCAGTCGTCATTGCCAGTCTCATTATTCGCCATTAACTCGATAACATCATATGCCAACTGGCGATTTTCAGGGGTGAATTCTTTTAACTTGGCTAACATGTATAAATGGCCACCTTTCTCAACATTTAGTGTTGCTAACAGCGCAAACAATAATAATGACTGGCCAGAACGTGGGTCATCTACTATTTTCTGTGTGATTTTATCAAGTACTGAATCAACCATATAAAACCTTCAATATATCCTTTTACCACAGAGGTCACGGAGGTGCACGGAGAAAAGAGAGTTACTTAAAATCTCTGTGTACCTCCGTGACCTATGTGGTTTAATTGTTTCGTTTTTTACCTTCTAATAAAAAAAGGCGGGTTATTACCCGCCTTCTTGAACTACATGTAAGAATAAATTCTTATTTGTAGAAATCAATCATTGTTTCTAATGATTTAGCTTTGATTTTATCTGCATTACCTGCTGAACCGAATGATTCGAAACGTGCTTTACAGATTTCTTTCATTGCATTTGTAGATTCCTTAAGGAATTTACGTGGGTCAAAGTTAGAAGCATTTTCTGCCAGGTGCTTACGAATAGAACCTGTAGAAGCCATACGTAAGTCAGTATCGATATTAACTTTACGTACACCAGACTTGATACCTTCAACGATTTCATCAACAGGCACACCGTAAGTTTGCCCCATGTCACCACCGTAAGAGTTAATGATTTTTAACCAGTCTTGTGGCACTGAAGAAGAACCGTGCATTACCAGGTGAGTATTTGGAAGTTTTTCATGAATTTCTTTAATACGGTCAATACGTAAAATTTCACCGGTAGGTTCCTGTGTGAACTTGTAAGCACCATGAGATGTACCGATAGCGATAGCAAGTGCGTCAACACCTGTTGCTTCTACGAAGTCAGCCGCTTCATCAACACCTGTTAACAACATATCCAGGTCAAGTTTACCTTCTGCACCGTGACCGTCTTCTTCACCCATTTCACCCGTTTCTAATGAACCTAAACAACCAAGTTCACCTTCAACTGAAACACCACCAGCGTGAGCCATTTTTACAACTTCTTTTGTAACTTCAACGTTATATTCAAAAGAAGAAGGTGTTTTCATGTCTGCCATTAAAGAACCGTCCATCATTACTGATGAGAAGCCAGACTGGATTGAACGTAAGCATACAGCTGGTTCTGAACCGTGATCCTGGTGCATAACAATTGGAATATGTGGGTACATTTCAATTGCCGCTGAGATTAAGTGACGTAAGAATGGTTCGCCCGCGTAAGAACGTGCACCAGCAGAACCTTGCATAATTACAGGGCTGTTACATTCGTCAGCCGCTTGCATGATAGCGTGGACTTGTTCCATGTTATTTACATTGAATGCTGGCATACCGTAGCTGTTTTCAGCAGCATGATCCAATAATTGGCGAAGTGAAATAAGGGCCATTGTGACCTCCTTAAGATTACAGTTTTTTAAAAGTTAAGTTTCTGTTTCGTTATACCTGCTGAGCAAAAGCATAACGGTTTAATTTAAATAGTATTAATGTATATTATTTGGTTCGACAGATTGATTCAGGTCACCACCAACACGCACGATTGACATCGTATTGGTACCACCAGCATCACCCATTGTCTCACCACGTGTAACAATGATTAAATCACCATCACGTACTGCACCACGGCGAAGTAATTCATCAACCGCTTCTTTCATAACTGCTGCACGATCTTCATCAGGTGCAACTTCAAAACTTACCGGGTATACACCACGATACAATGTGACTTTACGTCGTGTTTCGACATATTGTGTTAAGGCATAAATCGGAATTCCTGAGCTAATACGTGACATCCAACGAGGTGTAGAACCTGACTCTGTTAAAGATGCTATCGCCTTGACACCAAGATGGTTTGCAGAGTACATCGAAGCCATCGCAATTGCTTCGTCGATACGGTTAAAGTGCGTATCAATACGGTGATCAGATTTCTTTGCTACACGCTCTTTCTCAGCAACAAGACAAATACGATCCATAGCTTCGATGGCTTTATCCGGATATTTACCACTTGCCGTCTCAGCTGACAGCATAACCGCATCGGTACCATCAAGCACGGCATTTGCTACGTCAAAAACTTCAGCACGTGTTGGAATATGACTGGTAATCATTGATTCCATCATTTGAGTTGCGGTAATAACAATACGGTTCATCTTACGTGCAAGTGTAATAAGATTTTTCTGTACCGGCGGTAATGCAGCATCACCAATTTCAACGCCCAGATCACCACGCGCAACCATGATGACATCTGAAGCTTCTATAATTTCTTCTATATTATCTAAAGCATCGGCACGTTCAATTTTAGCAACGATATCAGCATGCCCACCTGCGGCTTTCATTAAATCGCGTGCTTCCTGAATATCTTTACCTGTAACAGGGAAAGATACAGCAAGATAATCTGCTTCCATCTTGGCTGCAGTTTTAATGTCTTCACGATCTTTATGAGTCAATGCAGGAGCAGATAAACCACCCCCCATTTTGTTCAGCCCTTTACGATCAGAAAGCTCACCACCAACCACAACCCGGCAACGCACTTCTGTACCATGAACTTCATCAACCCACAGGCTGATACGTCCATCGTCAAGTAAAAGTGTGTCGCCACGT